>NZ_DFTP01000111.1:2172-4171 GCF_002381585.1 Marinimicrobium sp. UBA4209 | reverse complement strand
GTCGTCCTTTTGCTTGGCGTGCCGTGCTTCGGGATGCGGTGCTGCGGGGGGCGGTTTTTCTGGCGCTGTTTGCAGCGTTCATCGGTTTTGTGCTGATCAACGGTGGTGTGGCGATCGGGGACAGTGGCAGCCACCCAATGATGCGCTTCAACCTCAGCAACCTCTATGGCTTTCTGTTCTGTGCCTGGTTGCTGTTTCTGCCCTTGTGCCTTCAGCAGCTGCCCCGCATTGTCCGCCTGTTGCGGCGCCCCTGGGTATGGGGGCTGCTGCTGGTGGCGTTCGCGCTTTATATGAGCTTCTATTCGAACGATCACGGTTATAACCGTACCCACTACACCTTCTTTGTGCACAACGGCTGGCTGCATCTGCTGGAGGAGTATCTGTGGCTGCGTGGGCTGCTTTTTGTGCCCATGGCCTGGATGGCGCTGACGCTGGCGGTCATGCCCTACCCGGATCGGCGCTGCTACTGGTTGTTGCTCATTGCGCCTCTGGCCGTGGTGGCGCACCCGATGGTGGACCCGCGCTACTATTTGCCGGCTTATCTGCTGATCAATCTGTGGCGACCCGCGCTGCCACAGGGAGTGGAGCTCGCGACGCTCGCCGGATACATTCCCCTGGCGGCGTTTATCATGTATGGCACGGTAACCGGGCTATTTTTCCTGTAATCCAGTGGCCTACCTGAGCAACGCCTCATATCCTTCGCGGTAGCTTGGATACCGGAATTCGTAGCCGCTGGCTCTGAGCTTACGATTGTTGCAGCGCTTGCCGAGGCCGCCGTCATCCGGAGCAAAGCGCGCCTGATCCACTTTCATCTGCATGGCCAGCCAGTTGACCACCTCCGCCATGGGGGCGGGCTCGTCGTCGCTCGCCAGATACAGTGATTCTATGGGGCGTCCCTGGCGATGGCGTTCAATCAGGTGCGCCATCACCCCGGCGCAATCATCGGCGTGGATGCGGTTGGTGTAGCGGCCGCTCAGGGTGGCTCGGCCCTGGCGCACCAGCGTCTGCATGCGGTCCCGGCCGGGGCCGTAAATACCGCTGAAGCGCACAACGCAGTGCTCGAAACCGCTCCGGGCAATAATCTGTTCCGCTTCCAGCAGACGCTCGCCGCTGGCGCGGCTTGGCTGGGTTGGGCTTTGCTCATCCACCCACTCACCGTCGCTCTGGCCATAGACACCGGTGCTGGACACATACAGAATCAGTCGGGGCTCGGCTCCGGTGGCGTTCAGCCCGGCCATCAGATGCTCGCAGGTTTGCACATAGGCCCGGCGGTAGCCTTCATCGCCGCGCTCCGAGGGGGTCATGGTCACCACAATCACGTCAAAGCCCTCGGCCAGAACCTGCTCAAGTGCGACCGCATCGGCGGTATCCACCGCCCGGTAATGGAGGCTCTCGGTGTCGGCGGGCGGCTGGCGGCGCAGACCGGTGACCCGGTACCCCAGGGGCGCCATGCGCTCCGCCAGGCGACGGCCCAGATCGCCGCAACCGACAATCAATAGTTTCTGGCTATTTACCTTTGCGTCTTCGATCATAACAGGGCAAACTTGTGGTCAGATTATCGGAGTGCCGGGCGGTTCCGCCGGGCGTCAGAGCTACTACGGGATCAGCATGACCTTAACAGAACTGCGCTATATCGTAACCCTCGCTCAGGAACAGCATTTCGGTCGCGCGGCCGAGCGCTGTTTTGTCAGTCAGCCGACCCTCAGCATCGCGGTCAAGAAACTGGAGGAAGAACTGGGGGTTGCCCTGTTCGAGCGGTCCAAGTCCCGGGTCCAGGCCACACCTCTGGGGGAGAAGATCGTCGCCCAGGCCAATCTGGTGCTGGAGCAGACCGCCGCCATCAAGGATATCGCCAACGCCGGCAAGGACCAACTGAGCAGCCCCCTGCATGTGGGGGCCATATTTACCATCGGTCCCTACCTGTTGCCGCACTTTATCCCTGAACTGCAGAAGATTGCCAGCAAAATGCCGCTGTACGTGGAAGAGGGTTACACCGCGA
>NZ_DFTP01000111.1:1199-2080 GCF_002381585.1 Marinimicrobium sp. UBA4209 | reverse complement strand
GCTGCGCCAGAAATTGCGCAAAGGCGAGCTGGACGTGATCATTGTGGCCCTGCCCTTTACCGAGGCGGACGTGGTGACCCAGCCGCTGTTCGACGAGCCCTTTGTCGTGTTGATGCCCCACGATCATCCGCTGGCCGAAAAGGAGGCGATCCACCCCGACGAGCTGGACGCCGAAAATGTCCTCCTGCTCGGCGAGGGACACTGCTTCCGGGATCAGGTGCTGGCCACCTGCCCGAACCTGCAGTCGTCCATGGACGACCCCCACAGCCGCATCCGCACCGCCGCCGAGGGCAGCTCTCTGGAAACCCTGCGCCATATGGTGGCCTCCGGGCTGGGGATCACCATTCTGCCGATGTCTGCGGCGGTCACGGCCAACTACTCCAACAACATGTTGGTGACGCGTCCCTTTACCCAGCCGGCACCGAGTCGCACCGTGGCCTTGGCCTGGCGGGCCAGCTTCCCTCGCTACAAGGCCATTGAGGCACTGCGCAAAGCCATCAATATGTGCCGGCTCGCCGACGCCAAATAACCGGAGCGCTGCGTGACCAAGGACCCGGCCAACCTGGATCAAGTATCCGTCACCGCCCTGAAAGGCGTCGGTGGCAAGTTGGCGGAAAAGCTCGGCAAGCTGGGGATCAACACCCTTCAGGATCTGCTGTTTCATCTGCCGCTGCGCTACCTGGACCGCACCCGGGTGACCCCCATCGGGGCCCTGCAGCCCAACGTCAATGCCGTGATTGAGGGTGAGATTCGGGCGGTGGATGTGGTCTACGGACGCCGCCGCAGCCTGGTCTGCCGACTGCAGGACGGCTCGGGCACCACCACCCTGCGGTTTTATCACTTCTCCGGCGCCCAGAAGCAGCGCCTGACTCCGGGTACCC
>NZ_DFTP01000111.1:279-1158 GCF_002381585.1 Marinimicrobium sp. UBA4209 | reverse complement strand
TCTGCGCTGTTTTGGCGAGAGCCGTCGGGGCGCCTCGGGTCTGGAGTTCTATCACCCGGAGTATGAATTTCTCGACGGCGCCGAGGCCGTGGCCCTGGATGACCGGCTGACCCCGGTTTATCCCGCCACCGAGGGGCTCACCCAGCAGCGCATCCGCGCTCTGGCCAGCCAGGCCCTGACCTTTCTCGATCGACACCCGCTGACCGAGCTCCTGCCCGACGATCTGCGTCGTGAGCTGGATCAGGTGCCCCTGGCGGATGCCCTGCGCTACCTGCACGCGCCGCCCCGGCAGGCGGATGTGGCGCGGCTGATGGACGGTACCCATCCCTATCAGCAGCGTCTGGCGTTTGAAGAGCTCCTGGCCCATCACCTGAGCCTGTTGGTACTGCGTCAGCAGACCCAGGCGGAGGGTGCGCCCTCGCTGGCCCCGGATCCGGCGCTGCACAAACAGTTTCTCAGCCAGCTGCCCTTTCAACTGACGGGGGCGCAGCAGCGGGTCAGCCGGGAGATTGCC
The DNA here is from genome assembly GCF_002381585.1 of Marinimicrobium sp. UBA4209. Taxonomy (NCBI): domain Bacteria; kingdom Pseudomonadati; phylum Pseudomonadota; class Gammaproteobacteria; order Cellvibrionales; family Cellvibrionaceae; genus Marinimicrobium; species Marinimicrobium sp. UBA4209. The sequence continues at coordinate 644 of NZ_DFTP01000111.1, read as the reverse complement.
GAAGATCTGGTCAAACCCATCCCCATGTTGCGCCTGGTTCAGGGGGACGTCGGTTCGGGCAAAACCCTGGTGGCGGCTCTGGCGGCGCTGACCGCCGTGGCCAGTGGCTATCAGGCGGCGATCATGGCGCCGACGGAAATCCTGGCCGAGCAGCACCGCAACAACTTTGGCGGCTGGCTTGAGCCTTTGGGGATTGAGCTGGGCTGGCTGACCGGACGGCTGACCGCCGCCCGGCGCCGGGAGCAATTGGCCCGCCTGGCAAGCGGCGAGGCGAGGGTTGTGGTGGGCACCCATGCGTTGTTTCAGGAGGAGGTCGAATTTGCCAATCTGGGGCTGGTGATTATCGACGAGCAGCATCGCTTCGG
>NZ_DFTP01000111.1:0-182 GCF_002381585.1 Marinimicrobium sp. UBA4209 | reverse complement strand
GCGATGAGCGCCTACGCCGATCTGGATACCTCGGTGATTGATGAGTTGCCCCCGGGCCGCACGCCGGTGACCACGGTGGTGATCAGCGAGCAACGCCGTCCGGAAGTGATTGAGCGGGTCAGCCGTGCCTGTGAGCAGGGCCGTCAGGCCTACTGGGTCTGTACGCTGATTGAGGAATCCGA
>NZ_DFTP01000047.1:18455-37139 GCF_002381585.1 Marinimicrobium sp. UBA4209 | reverse complement strand
CGTAGGGCGGATAAGGGCGAAGCCCGCATCCGCCGTTACCCTACACCACCCGGCGCTACCTTACGCTACCGCTCAAAATACGTATAACCCCGCAAACTATCGGTAAACGCTGCCAACATTTCCTGTCGGTCGGATACCGTAATGCGCCCATCGCGCACGGCCTGCTCGGCGGTGGCGCGAAACTGCTTGAACATCGCCTGGGGGTCGTATTCCACATAGCTCAACACATCGGCGATGCTGTCGCCGTGCAGCTCGTGCACAAACTCCATGCCACCTTCGTTGTTGATGCGAATGCTCGCCACGTTGGTGTCACCAAACAGATTGTGCAGGTCGCCCAGGGTTTCCTGATAGGCGCCCACCAGGAACACCCCCAGGTAATATTCTTCGCTGGCTTTGACCGGATGCACGGACAGGGTTTCGGTATTGCCGTGCGGCCCCGCGAAACGATCCAGCTTGCCATCACAGTCGCAGGTCAAATCGGCAATGATTGCCTGGCGCGTGGGCTTTTCGTTGAGCCGATGAATCGGCATGACCGGAAACACCTGCTCAATCGCCCAGGAGTCCGGGAGCGACTGGAATACGCTGAAATTGCCATAGTAAATATCGGCCAATTGCTGCGGAAGGGTTTCCAGCTCCGCCGGGATGCGCTTGAGCTCCGGCAGCAGTGCGGCAATTTTCTGCAGACCGGCCAGGTACAGATTTTCCCCGAACGCTCGCTCCCGCAGGCTGATTTCGCCGCGGTGGAACATATCGCGGATCTGGTCCCGGTAATAGGTGACGTCGTTGTAGCTTTCCTGCAGGTTGTTGGGCGCAATCACCCGAATGGCGTGCCACAGGTTGGCCAGCTGGGCATGACTGTCTTCCGGCAGGGCCTCTGGCAACGGCGCCGGATCAAAATGCCCAACATCCAGAATATTGAACAGCAACACCGAGGTGTGGGCCACGGTGGCCCGTCCGGATTCAGTGACAATCACCGGGTGCTCAATATCGTGGGGATCCAGCGCCTGCTGGATCGCTTCCACCACGTCCACGCAGTACTCCTGAACGGAGTAGTTCCGGCTGTGCCCGCTGGTACTGCAGGTACCGTCGTAGTCGATGGCCAGACCGCCGCCGAGGTCCATGTACCCCAGCGGCGCGCCTTCGGCCACCAGGTCAATGTAGTAACGGCAGGCCTCGAACACGCCGGCCCGAATGCTGCGAATATTGGGAATCTGGGAACCCAGGTGAAAGTGCAGCAGTTGGAAACAGTGCAACAGGCCCGCTTCGCGCAGGCTATCCACCACCTCCACCAGTTGGATGGCGGTGAGACCAAACAGGCTGCGATCACCGCTGTCTTCGCTCCAATGTCCCTCGACCTTGGTCGAGAGTTTGAGGCGCGCACCGATGAGCGGATCAACACCCAGGGCGCGGCTGCGCTCGATGATCAGCGGTACTTCTGCGGGGGTTTCCAGCACGAAAAAGCACTTGAAGCCCAGCTTGCGGGCCTGCAGGCCAAGGTCGATAAACTCGGCGTCTTTATAGCCGTTGCAGATGATCAGGCTTTCCCGGTTCTGCAGCGTGGACAGGGCGATCATCAGCTCAGCCTTGCTGCCCGCTTCCAGCCCGTGGTTGTAGCGCTCGCCAAAGCGGGCAATTTCCGCCACGATATGGCTCTGCTGGTTCACCTTGATCGGGAAGGCGCCGCGGTAGCAGCCCTGGTAGCCGGTGGTTTCCATCGCCTGGGCAAAAGATTCGTTCAGAATGCTGATACGGCTGTCCACCAGGTTTTCCAACCGCAGTAGAACCGGCATTTCCAGCCCGCGCTGCTGCAATCCGTGGGCGATATCCATCAGGGATACCGTCGCTCCCGCCTGGCCGTTGCTGGGTGAGCGTACCACCACTTCACCCTCGGGTGAGACGCCGAAATAGCCGCCTCCCCACTCTTCGATGCCATACAATTCAGATGAATGGCGTGCCGACCAGGCCTGGGATTCGTTGGATTCAGTCAATGCAGCAACCTACCTCTGTTTAACGTTGGCAAGCCCCCCGGGAGCCGGAGGGAGAAGATGTGCGAAAGGCGCGCAATTTTGCCCAAACCGGCCCCAATTGCAAACCTTTTTTTACCCGGCCCGCCAGTAGGTCGGATTAGCGCACAGCGCGTAATCCGACAAAAAGGCACAAGGCGGTGGTTCGTCGGGTTGTGCTCCACTAACCCGACTTACTTTTGTCTATCGGGCTACGCTTCGCTAACCCGACCTACGCCTGCTACGGCTGGCCCGCGGGCCGAGATCATTAAGGTCGTCAACCTTGCCAGAGTTTCCCTGTACGCGCAAACGACGCGAGCCGCGCCATCACTCACTCTGCGCCTCCAGGTAGCGAATCAACACCCCCATGTTCCTGATAAACGCCCCCGTGGAAATTCCCATGACCGGCTCCTCCGCCCGATAGGGTGAGGTATCCCACTGATCCCCCACGTGTCGGCTGCCAAAATCGCCCGCCGCAACCGCCTCTGGGGCCGGCCCGATATAGGGGTTGGAGGTAAAGCGCAGGGGCGTCGGCCAATAGCCCTGGCCGTTCAGGGTGGCGCGCACCCGGGCCGCATCGGCGGCCAGGTCACCGGTATCCACCGCCTCCTGAGCCCGGGTATTGAGGTCGGACACGCTGACATTGCCCAGAGTGAAAAAGCGGGGCAAATCGGCGCTTTGGGGCTCCAGCAACGGTGAGCCTCGGGTGGCCTCCTCCCGGGGCATGGCTTTTACCGCCCGATAGAGGGACCACAGCGCCTCGACATCGATATGCCGGGTGGAGCGATAATGGGAGAGAGCGTCGTCCGGGCTGTAATCGGCATAGTACTCGCCGTTGGTCACGTTGGAGCCCCGCCGGTGGGTGTGTAGGGCTTTTCCGGTCCCGACTTCCACAAAGGTGGGATGGGTGCGTCCATCTCGCTGCTCACTTTCGGGCAGGCGCACCCGATCAAGCCAATCCAGCGCGGCAGGGATCGGCGCCAGAAACTTGGTATCGCCGGTCAGACGGTAAAACTTGATCAGTTGATAGACATTGGCTGCCGTGGTACCCGGCGACAGGGACTTGGGCTCATAGGTGCGTGCCCCGGCAGGCTCCAGCTCCAGCGTGTATTGCATGGCCCAGCCGGGCTGGGGCGGCCCCATCCGGGTAACCAGGAAGCTGTTCATGGCCCGAATCACCGGCTCGCGCAAGTCCGAGCGGCCCAGGGCCTGATAGCACAGCAGCAGGAACTCAATGTTCTCCTGGGCCACATCATCATTGAAAGTCAGGAACGAAGTGTAATCCGGCTGGCCATCTTTGGAGTGCTCGTAACGCAGGGGATAGCGCTGGGGCCAGCCACCGATCGGGTATTGGCTGTCGAGGACAAACTGGATCGCCCGTTCCAGAGCCGGGCGATAGCGTGGGTCCCGCTCAATCATATACAGGCGCAGGAGAAACTTCGCCGACTCCATGGTGCCCGCGTCATCAAAGGTGGCATTGCCGTAATAATGCTGGAACTCCTCCAGCCGCCAGGCGTTCTTCCCCACGGTGTTGTACCAGTGCTTCAGGGATTCCTCCCCGGCGTAGTCCGCCACATAGTTCCAGCCGCCGGAGGGGTGCTGTGCCCAGATCAGGGCATTGGCCACCTCCTGTGCCGCCTCGTAGTAATAGCGGTCCCCCGTTGCGGCCAGGGCATCGAGGTAGAGATGCCCTACTGTGGCGGTGCCCGGGGGTTGAATCCAGATCATGGTGCGCTTGGCCTCCAGCTCCCCCCAGACCCGGGAGAAGTCCGGCAGGTAGGACCAGAGGTATCCGCCACGAAAACTCACCTCCTCGCGCATAAAGCGGGTGGCGTCTTTCATGGTCGCTTCAATGTCGGAACGGGATGGGCCGTCGGCCAGTGCGGACAGCGGGTACACGGAAAGCAGTACGACCAGCCACCGAAGTAGCTGAGCTCGGGTCATGCGAATCATCTCTCTCACCTTTTTGTCATCGTAATTATTGTTAATGGATGTGTTTTTATACTTGGATATTAGCGGTTCCAACCGCAAGGTCCCAAGGACTTTACCCGTCTTTTCACTTTTCGCACACTATAAATATTTCACATGCAATTGGTTTTTTAAATAAAAAGCGGGGTTGAACGCTCCACTCCTAGACCCTATTTCTCCAGCGCAGGCTTGGCCAAAGCTTTCTTCTTTAGTGAACCGATTGATTCCTGCGAATGATGACAGTGAATTAAGGAGGAATGACCTTGCTTAAACGATACGATCCCTACCCCTCCCGCACTGGTGACGTCGAACAGATCATACCGCGCACCGACCCGGTCATTTACGGTGCGGGCCACAGCGACCGCCCGCACGGGCTATCCGGCGAGCAGCTGGCGCACTACGAACAGAAAGGCTTTCTCACCCTGCCCGGCCTGATGGGCGACACGCTCGACACCATTCGCGCCGAAGCGGACGCGCTCAAAACCACCATGGCGGGCCGAGAAGAGCTGTACACCGAGCCCGACAGCGGTGAACTGCGCACCATTTTCAAGCCCCATGCCTACAGCGAAACCATTGCCCGCATCGCTCGGGACCCGCGCATTCTGGAACCGGTGAAACAGATTCTGGGCTCCGACGTGTACCTCACCCAGTCCCGCATCAACCGTAAACCGGCGTTCAAGGGCCGCTCCTTCGCCTGGCATTCGGACTTTGAAACCTGGCACGTCGAGGATGGCATGCGCCACATGCGGGCCGTCACCGCCTGGATCATGCTGACCGATAACCACGAGTACAACGGGCCGCTGTATGTGATTCCCGGCTCCCACAAACACTATGTGTCCTGCGCCGGCACCACCGAGGAGAAGAACTACCGCAAGTCTCTGAAAAAGCAGGTGGCGGGTGTACCCAGCAAGGAGTCCCTGGAAACGCTCTTGAAAGACCACACCATCGAAGGGCTTTATGGCAAAGCCGGCACCCTGGTGCTGCACGAGTGCAACATTCTGCACGGCTCACCGGACAACATTTCCGGCGACCCTCGGGCGTTGTTGATGTTTGTCTATAACAGTGTGGAGAATGAGTTGGAGCAGCCGTTTAGTGGGCAGGCGCCGCGGCCCCATTATCTGGCCGACAGGGAGCCGAAGGTGTTGTAGCGTGTTGGAATTGCGGTAACGGCCACAGCACGGTAGGGCGGATGCGGGTTATACCGCTGCGCTCGGCTCCGCCCTACGCGACCTTTCGTGCCCCAACCCTTGCCGATTCCCCATCTATCAACCTGACTCGCCCCCGTGTCGCCGGGCGTCAAATCCGGTAAACTGTGCCTTTCGCTTGCAAATTCCCCGACGACAAGGATTCTTATGACCTGGGCACCCCACGTGACCGTGGCCACTGTGGTGGAGCGGGACGGCCGTTTTCTGTTTGTGTATGAACACGCCGATGAGCGCGATGTCTACAACCAACCGGCCGGCCATCTGGAACCCGGGGAAAGTCTGGTCGAGGCGGCGATTCGGGAAACCCTTGAGGAAACCCGTTGGCTGGTGAAACCCACCGCCCTGCTGAGTATCAGCCTGTACAATGCGCCGGCCAATGGCGTGACCTACCTGCGGCACACCTTTGTGGCCGAGGCCCTGAAGGAAATTCCCGAGCAACCCCTGGATGACGGCATCATTGAGCCGCGCTGGCTGACCCGGGATGAGCTTCTGACCTGTAAAGCCCAGTGGCGCAGCCCCATGGTATTGGACGCCGTCGACGAGTACCTCAGCGGCAAACGCTATCCGCTGGAGCTTCTGCACCGTCAGCAGCACAACTGATTGAACAACACCGGATTCTCATGACAGCAGACACCAAACCCCGCGTCATCGTCGGCATGTCCGGCGGCGTCGACTCCTCGGTCACCGCCCTGATCCTGCAGCAGCAGGGCTATCAGGTCGAAGGCCTGTTTATGAAAAACTGGGACGAAGACGACGGCACCGAATACTGCACCGCCAAGGACGACCTGGCGGACGCCCAGCGCGTGGCCGACCGGCTGGGCATCAAGTTGCACACCGCCAACTTTGCCGCCGAGTACTGGGACAATGTATTTGAGCACTTCCTGGCCGAATACAAAGCCGGACGTACTCCCAACCCGGATATCCTGTGCAATCGGGAAATCAAGTTCAAAGTCTTTATTGAATACGCCGAAATGCTCGGCGGTGAACTGATCGCCACCGGTCACTATGTGCGCCGTCAGGACCGGGACGGGCGCACCTATTTATTGAAAGGCCTGGACCCCAACAAGGACCAGAGCTACTTTCTGCACGCGGTCGGTGAGGCCGAATTTGCCCGCAGCCTGTTTCCGCTGGGGGATATCGAAAAGCCCCAGGTGCGTCGCATTGCCGAAGAATACGGCCTGGCCACCGCCAAGAAGAAAGACAGCACCGGCATCTGCTTTATCGGCGAGCGCCGTTTCAAGGACTTTCTGCAGCAATACCTGCCCGCCCAGCCCGGCACCATCGAGACGCCCGAAGGCCAGGTCATCGGCGAGCACGCCGGCCTGATGTACTACACCATCGGCCAGCGCCAGGGCCTGGGTATTGGCGGCGTGGCCGGTGCGAGCGAAGCGCCCTGGTTTGTGGCGCAGAAGGACCTGGAGCGCAATGTGCTGATTGCCGTGCAGGGGGAGCACCCGCTGCTGTATAACAACGGACTGGAGGCGAGCCAGATTCACTGGATCAACGGCGAAGCGCCCGCACCGGTATTCCGCTGCATGGCCAAGACCCGCTACCGGCAGGCCGACCAGGCGTGTGAGATCACCGTGGATGGCGACCGTATGAAAATTGACTTTGATGAGCCCCAGCGTGCCATCACCCCCGGCCAATCCGTTGTGTTGTATGACGGAGATGTATGTCTCGGCGGCGCGGTGATTGAGCGGGCAGTGTGATTCACGCTTTGGTAACGGCGGATGGGAGTCATACCGCTGCGCTCGGCTCCGCCCTACGGATAGCACGCGGCAGGTGGCGTAGGGCGGATAAGCCGGAGACGCATCCGCCGCAACCCAACCCTGAGCATCCACAGCCATCATATTTACAATGAGGACCTATTAACCCCGTGACTGACAAGCTCGAAAACGCCACCATCGCCCTGGCGGGCCTCTTCCAGGCCGCCGGCCTCGTGGAACAACTGGCCAAAACCGGCTACGTACCCAGCGACGCCTATCGCTGCACCATCGAGAGCCTGTTCGCCATGGACCCGCCCAACACCCGGGCGGTGTACGGGAACACCCTCGCCCACCTCATTCCCGGGCTGGAAATCCTCCAGGCCACCCTGGAGCCCGGCAACCAGCAACACAAAGACGCCCTGCGTTACAGCCTTGGGGTACTGCACCTGCAGCGCAAGCTCAGTGCGCGCAAGGACATGCTGGGCGTATTGGGCACTCGCCTTAAACAGGCGGCCCGACAGGCTGAGCTGTTCTCCAGCACCCACGAGAATGTGATCGGTAACCTGGGGGACCTGTACAAGGAAACCATCAGCACCTTCCGCTTTCGCATTCAGGTGACCGGGGATCAGGGGTATCTGCAACAGGCCCGTATCGCCAATCAGGTCCGCGCCCTGTTGTTGGCGGGCATCCGTTCGGCCACCTTATGGCGGCAGGTGGGTGGCAGCCGGTGGCAGTTGATTTTTCAGCGCAAGAAGTTGGCCCAGACGGTGGATCGGTTGTTGCGCGAGGCGAAAGCCGAGTTGCGTTGAAGTGAGTCCAGGTGGGTTACGGCGGATAAGGGCGAAGCCCGCATCCGCCGTCACCATTGCGCTCGGCCCATACAACGCGCAAAATCACCCATTTTCCGGTACAATGCCCGCCTTTTCCAATCCGTTTGAACCCAAGCAAGAGACTCCCATGGCATCCGCAACCTTCGACCAACTCACGCCCCTGAACGCTGTTTCCCCCATTGATGGCCGCTACGGCAGCAAAACCGCTGATCTGCGCGCGGTTTTCAGCGAATTTGGCCTGATTCACTGCCGCGTCGCGGTGGAAGTGCGCTGGTTGCAGCGCCTGAGCGAACACCCCGACATCGCCGAAGTGCCGGCCTTCAGCAAAGAGACCCATCAGAAGCTGGATGCCATTGTGGCCGATTTCAGCGAGGCCGAAGCGGAGCAGATCAAGGAGATTGAGCGGACCACCAACCACGACGTGAAAGCCGTGGAATACTTCCTGAAGAAGCAGTTCGCCGGCAACAAAGAGCTGGAAGCGGTACTCGAGTACGTGCATTTCGCCTGCACCAGCGAGGACATCAACAACCTGTCCCACGCCCTGATGCTCAAGGCCGGTCGCGAACAGCTGCTGACTCAGGCACAGCAGATCACCGATGCCATCGCCAAACTGGCCCACGACTACGCCGCTGACCCCATGCTCTCGCGTACCCACGGCCAGACCGCCTCCCCCACCACCGTGGGCAAGGAAATGGCCAACGTCGTGGCGCGCCTGCGCCGTCAGATCAAGCAGATTGAACAGGTCGAGCTGTTGGGTAAAATCAACGGCGCCGTGGGCAACTACAACGCCCACCTGGCCACCTACCCGAACATCGACTGGGCCGCCAACGCCCAGACCTTTGTCGAAGGCCTGGGCCTGACCTGGAACCCCTACACCACCCAGATCGAACCCCACGATTACATCGCCGAGCTGTTCGATGCCATTGCCCGGTTCAACACCATCCTGATCGATTTCGACCGGGACGTCTGGGGCTATATTTCCCTGGGTTACTTCAAGCAGAAGACCATCGCCGGTGAAGTGGGCTCCTCCACCATGCCCCACAAGGTCAATCCCATCGACTTTGAAAACTCCGAGGGCAACCTGGGCCTGGCCAACGCGGTGTTTACCCACCTGGCTCAGAAGCTGCCGATTTCCCGCTGGCAGCGCGACCTGACCGACTCTACCGCCCTGCGCAATATGGGTGTGGGTTTTGGTTACAGCTTTATCGCTTATGCCTCCACCCTCAAAGGGATCGGCAAGCTGGAAATCAACCGCGCTCGCCTGGCAGCGGACCTGGACAACGCCTGGGAAGTGCTGGCCGAGCCCATTCAGACCATCATGCGTCGCTATAACGTTGAAGAGCCTTACGAGAAGCTCAAGGCGCTGACTCGCGGACAAACCATCAACCAGCAGGTGTTGAATGATTTTGTCGACGGGCTGGATATTCCCGAAGACGCCAAGGCTGCCATGCGGGCGTTGACGCCGGGGAATTACATTGGGAATGCCGAGGCGCAGGCGAAGAAAATTTAGTTCAGGTAACGGCGGATGCGCTTCGCTTATCCGCCCTACGTATAGCACAGAGGTTGCGTAGGGCGGAGCCGAGCGCAGCGGTATAACCCGCATCCGCCGTAACCAAACGCCGTAACCCAACCATCAACCCTGCACAACAACGGTCTCCTCCATGCCCCTGACCCACCTGGGCGATATGCCCGTCGAAACTTTCCTGCGCGACTACTGGCAACAAAAACCGCTGCTGATCCGCAACGCCTTTCCGGATTTCGAATCGCCTCTGGACGGCGACGAACTTGCCGGCCTGGCACTGGAAGACGAGGTGGAATCGCGCCTGGTATTGGAAAAGGGAAAAACGCCCTGGGAACTCCGCCAGGGGCCCTTCGAGGAAGACGACTTCGCTGCCCTGCCCCCGAGCCACTGGACGCTGCTGGTTCAGGCCGTGGATCAGTGGGTACCGGAGGTTCAGGAGTTGCTGCACCACTTCCGTTTCCTGCCCGACTGGCGGCTGGATGACATCATGGTGAGCTACGCCGTGGATCAGGGCAGTGTCGGCCCGCATTTCGATTACTACGATGTCTTCCTGCTACAGGGAAACGGCAAGCGGCGCTGGCGCATCGGGCAGACGTGCGACAGCCAAAGTCCCAAGGTGGAAGATACCGCGCTGAATATTCTGCAAGACTTTGAGGGCACGGAAGACTGGGTACTGGAGCCCGGCGACATGCTCTATATTCCGCCCGGTGTCGCTCACTGGGGCACCGCGGAGGGCGACGACTGCATCACCTACTCCATCGGCTTTCGCGCTCCGAGCGTGGCGGATATCTTTACCGAGCTGAGCCAGGATATTGCCAGCCGGCTGACAAACGACCAACGGTACCGGGACCCGGCAATGGCCCCTGCGGAAAACCCCGGCGAAATTCCGGCGGACACCCTGAACGCACTGGACGCATTGATTCAGAGCCACCTGACGCCCGAGGCCATTCAGGATTGGTTCGGCCGTTATATGACCACCCCGAAATACCCCGACCTGGAGCCGGAAGTCGCGGAGGAAAACGGAGAGGATTGGACCGGAGTCCCTAACCTGGAACGTCACCCGACCAGTCGCTTTGCCTACTCCACCGACGGCGATCAGGCGACGCTCTATGTGGATGGAGAACAGTATTCCTGTTCACGTGCACTGGCTGAATGCCTGTGCGCTGACATTGCACCGGAAACCCGTGAGCTTAAAGCCAGCGCTCAGTCCGAGCAGGATATCGCACTCGTCAGCGAATTGGTTGTGGACGGAAAACTCTGGGCGTGAGCTACCCTGGCATACGCGGCCGGCAGCTCTACACACCGCCGAGCTGGCCGCTGATTCGATTGGTGGCGTTTTTCAGCCGCTCCAACACTTCTTCTTGTGTGCAGGGCAAGGGATTGCACTGAATAAACGGAACAGTCAGTGCGGCGACCGGGCCTTCCCGCCCCATCACCGGACAGGCAAGGTCCGTTACTCCGTCCACAAAGTCACTGGCCCGACACATATAGCCTTGAGCCGCCGCCTGCTCTGCTTCAGCCAAAAACGACGGCATCCGCTGCCCCTGTTCGTCCGACGCCTCCAGCGCAGGGCGCCAGGCGGCCCGCTCCTGCTCCGAGCGCAACCCGTACAGCAACAGCCCCGACGCCGCCTCAATGACCCGGCGTCGATAACCCAGGCGCACGGCAAAGCCCAGATCCCGGGGGCTTTCAATGCGTGCGACCACCACTACCTGATCACCCGAGGCAACCACCAGATGGCAGGACTGACCCACGTCTTGCGCCAACTCCTTCATGATCGGCAATGCCACATCCAACAAGGTGCGAGTCGGGGCCTGAGCCATGCCCAGAGTAAACAGATGATTGGTAAGCTCGTAGCCTTCCCCGTTTTCAGACTGGGCGATGTAACCCCGATACTCCAGCGTCAACACCATCCGGAATAACTCACTCACCGAACGTCCCAACTGCGACGCAATTTGAGAAGTCGTCAGCGGTACGCCCTCACGCGCTAACAATTCGAGCACATCCAGACCTTTTTCAAGGGCCGGTGCACGATACTTGCGTTCGGTTTCATCATTGGAACTGCTACCCGGTGAATCCTGTGCGGTAGAAGGCTTGGCCATGGTCACTCCTGAGTGCAAATTATCACTCAAAGATACCACAGAAATTTTACATGTAAAAACGAAACCACTACCTTCCGGCAGACCTCCGTCAAACGGACGATTCACCCAACGTGATGCAGTGCACATTGAGGTCGATTACATCCGGTCGCCCCGAAGCTGCATACGTATTCATCTTGCCCGGGCGACCCAAAAGGCTTTCCAATGAAAACCGAGCGACGCAGACCACAATAATCAGTCGCTGATGTCATCCCAACCTCCCGAACTTGCGCAATGTGCAAGTTAAAAAAACATAACACCAATAGACATTTCGAGAATGGAGGTTTTATGCAAAACCACAATAACCCCTTACTTCCGCGATTGTGTCACTGGCTCGCCGGTGCCTTTTCGATTACTTTATTCAGCATCTCTGGCGCCTTTGCCCAGCCCGCCCCCGGCGACACATTCGTCCACTTGTTTGAATGGCGCTGGAGCGACATCGCCACCGAATGTGAACAGCACTTGGGCCCGAAAGGTTACGCGGGCATCCAGGTATCACCACCCCAGGAACACATCCAGGGCGACGCCTGGTGGACCCGTTATCAACCGGTGAGTTCTACCATCGACAACAGCCGCAGTGGCACCCGCGCTGAATTTATCGACATGGTGCAACGCTGTGACGCTGCCGGCGTGGATATCTATGTCGATGCCGTGATCAACCACACCGCTGCCGGTTCCGGCGTAGGCACCAACGGCAGCAATTATTCCTACGGCACCAGCTACCCGGAATTTTCCACCAACGACTTCCACGCACCCTGCGATATCAGCGGCAGCGATTACGCGAGCAATGCCTGGGCGGTGCGCAACTGTCGGCTGGTAGGCCTACCGGACCTGGACACGGGAGCAGAGTACGTCCGGCAAACCCTGGCCAACTATCTGAATGACCTGATCAACATCGGCGTCAAAGGCTTTCGCCTGGATGCGTCCAAACATATGAGCCCGACGGACATTAACGCCATCACCAGCCGCCTCAATGGCAACCCCTATATTTTTCAGGAAGTGATTGATCTGGGCGGCGAAGCGGTCAGTGCCGGTGAATACCTGAGTGGCGGCGACGTGACCGAATTCCGGTACAGCGCCGAGCTGGGTAATCAATTTAAAAACGGCCAACTGAACTGGCTGCAGAACTTCGGCGAGAGCTGGGGTTTTATCAGCGGCGGCTCCGCGGTGGTCTTTACCGACAACCACGACAATCAGCGCGGCCACGGTGCCGGCGGCAGCAATGTGCTGACCTATAAAGACGGCTCACTGTACGACCTGAGCAACGTCTTCATGCTCGCCTGGCCCTATGGCTACCCTAAAGTCATGTCCAGCTTTGACTTCTCGGACAGCGAGGCGGGCCCGCCCAGCGCGCCGGTGCACAACAACGGGAACCTGAACTGCTATGGCTCCGACTGGAAGTGCGAACACCGCTGGCGCCCCATCGCCAACATGGTGGCTTTCCGCTCCGCCGTTGGCGATCAGCCGGTCAACAACTGGTGGGATAACGGGAGCAATCAGATTGCCTTCGGGCGTGGCGATGCCGGCTTTGTCATCATCAACCGGGAAGGCAACCAACTGACTCGCACCTTCAGCACCAACCTGCAGGAAGGTGAGTATTGCAACGTGATCGACGGCGATTTCGACAGCGGTAGCTGCTCCGGCGAAATCCTCTGGGTGAACGCCCAGGGTCAGGTGGACGTCAGCCTGGACGGCATGACCGCCGCCGCCATTCACCGCGATGCGCGCGTGGGTACCGATCCCGAACCGGAACCCGAGCCGGAACCTGACACCATCAACGCCAACAGCATCTGCCTGAGCAACCAGACAGGCTACAGCAATCCGCACATCTACTACTGGAGCCCGAGCCCCAGCGGCGCCCTGGCCAGCACGACCTGGCCCGGCGAAGCCATGACTGCCCAGGGTGACTACCATTGCTTTGATCCGGGCGCGGCACTCAGCTCCCTGAACATCGTGTTCAACGACAACGGCGGTGCCCAGACCTCCGACCTGACTTACACCGGCGACGGTTGCTACAGCAACGGCCATTGGCAGAGCCTGGAGCAGTGCGGCTTTACGGTCGACGACGGCACTCAGACGAGCCCCTCGCCCAGCGAGAGCACCTACGTCTGCTATGACAACGCCAACGGCTACAGCAACCCGCACATGCACTTCTGGAATGCCAGCCCCAGCGGTGTATTGGCGGATAGCAACTGGCCCGGGGTCGCACTGGAAGCCAACAATGGATTTTACTGCTACGACACCGGCGCTGAGCTCACCGACCTCAATGTTGTATTCAACGACAATGGCGGCGCTCAGACCGCCGACCTGACCATGACCGGCGGCAACACCTGCTACCAAAATGGGCAATGGACAGCGTTATCAAATTGCGGGGTGAGCGCCCCCTAGGCAGATTATTGCGCTGAAACCCTTGAGGGGCGCGGCTGCGCCCCTTTTTTTGTGCGTCCACTCAACAGCCATTGGTCAACCTGAACTCTTGTGGTATATTTGACTACAACGGGCCAATAAAGCGATCAGCCCGACCGATTCAATAACCATAACCAGGTGATCCCATGCCAATCGCAATGAAAAACCGCTTTACTCTGCTCACCACCGCCCTGATGGCGCTGGGCCTGTCCGCCTGCGGCGGCAGCAACAGCGGACCCGAACTGGAATTTCCCGACCGGCCTTCAAGCTCTTCCTCGAGTTCTTCCAGTTCCTCATCCAGTGAATCGAGCAGCGAAAGCTCCAGCAGTGTCTCCACGTCCGTCACCTTTGTCGGCAACATCACCACCAATGGCGCTGTCCGTGACGACTTCATGCAGTACTGGGATCAGATCACCCCGGAAAATGAAGGCAAGTGGGGCTCGGTGGAAGGCACCCGGGATCAGTACAACTGGGGACCGCTGGATGCCATCTATGAATTTGCCCGTGCCAACGACATTCCGGTGAAAGGCCACGTTCTGGTCTGGGGCAGCCAGCAGCCGAACTGGATTGCGGACTTGAGCCCGGAGGAGCAGCGCGCGGAAATCGAAGAGTGGATCAGTGACTACTGTGATCGCTACCCTGATACCGCGATGATGGACGTTGTGAACGAAGCGCTGGAAGGACATGCTCCAGCCAGGTACGCAGAAAGCGCCTTTGGCGAAGAATGGATTATCGAGTCCTTCAAACTGGCTCGCGAGCACTGCCCCGATACGATTCTTATCTACAACGACTTCAACTTCCTGACCTGGGACAACCAGGCAATCATCGATTTGATCACTCCTCTGGTGGAATCCGGTTACGTGGACGCGCTGGGCGTTCAGGCACACGGCCTATATGCGCCAAAAGTCTGGACGGCGCAAGAAATCGAGGACAATCTTGACAACATCGCCGAACTGGGTCTGCCCATCTACGTATCGGAGTACGACATTGAAGAAACCGATGACGAAACACAACTCGAGCGCATGCAGACACACTTCCCGGTTTTCTACAATCATCCCGATGTGGTCGGTATAACCCTCTGGGGCTATGTGGTCGGCTCTACCTGGCGTGAAGGTACTGGCCTGATCACCAGCGACGGTGAGCAACGCCCCGCCATGCAGTGGTTGATGGAATACCTGAACCGCTAATCGGCAAACTGCATTTTTACCGCAATTGACCAAGACGAACCGGGGCCTGAGCCCCGGTTCGCACAATTCAATAACACGAATCAGGTGACCCCATGTCAATCGCAATGAAAAACCGCTTTACTCTGCTCACCACCGCCCTGATGGCGCTGGGCCTGTCCGCCTGCGGCGGCAGCAACAGCGGACCCGAACTGGAATTTCCCGACCGGCCTTCAAGTTCTTCCTCGAGCTCTTCCAGTTCCTCATCCAGTGAATCGAGCAGCGAAAGCTCCAGCAGCAGTAGCGAACCCAGTGTTTTCAGCGTGACCGCTGATTACAACCTGTATGCGGAAGCGCCCACCGACTCCCCCGTCGGCGTCGCCGTATCGGCCGCTAACGAGAATTACAGTATTTTCAACCACAGCGATGCCATTGAACGCCAGGATGTCATCGCCACTCACTTCAACCAGCTCACCGCTGGCAACATCATGAAGATGAGTTACCTGCACCCGACTGAAGACAATTTTACTTTCGATGATGCCGATCAGTTGGTCAACTTCGCCCAGAGCAACGGTATGACCGTACACGGCCACGCCCTGCTCTGGCATCCAGACTATCAGGTGCCTAACTTTATGCGGAATTACGGCGAAGGGTGGCAGGACATGCTGACCGCCCACGTCGAAGGCATTCTCAACCACTTCGACCCCGAAGTGGTGGTCAGCTGGGACGTGGTCAACGAAGCGGTAGATACCGATACGGAAGACGGATGGCGCCATTCGTTGTTCTACAACTACGCACCGCCCGCTGAAGGTGAAGTGCCCGAGTACATCGAAGTGATGTACCAGGCCGCACGGGATACCCAGCCGGACGTTGATCTGTACTACAACGATTACGACAACACCGCCAATGCCGGTCGCCTGGAGAAGACCCTGGAAATTGCCGAGCACCTCGACGGCCTGGGCCTCATCGATGGCGTCGGCTTCCAGATGCATGTGTACATGGACTACCCGGACATCACCAACTTCCGGAACGCGTTCCAGGACGTGGTGGACATGGACCTGAAAGTGAAAGTCACCGAACTGGACGTTGCCGTGGTCAATCCCTACGGTGGCAATGCGCCGGACACCCTGACCTACGACGCCGAACTGGCAGGCGCCCAGAAGCTGCGGTTCTGTGAAATCGCCGAAGTTTACCTGGAGGTTGTTCCGGAAGCACTGCGCGGCGGCTTCACCGTCTGGGGACTTACCGATGACGAAAGCTGGCTGATGAACCAGTTCGCCAACGCCACCGGTAATGACTACGACGACGTCTGGCCGCTGCTGTTCAACGCCGACTTGAGTGCCAAGCCCGCCCTCGAAGGCGTCGCTCAGGCATTCCGTGGCGAGACCTGCACCAGCGAGTTTTAAGCTGAACGATGGAAAGCGGTGGATGACGGGGCCTTTGGTCCCTTATCCACCCTACGAACCCGGCAACAACTGCTGAGCACCTGTAGGGTGGATCGGTCCGACGTTTCGGAGCGTCATCCACCTATATCCACCGCACCTCATCCTGTGATCCACCCCACAAACTGACCACATTTCCCGTCCCACTTTACGCCCCCACCCCAAAGTGAGATACCCACATCACCCGCCTGTGCTTTGCTGACAGCGCCGTTTAACGGCCATCTCAATAAAACTCACTTGCACAGCGAGGATAATAATGATGTATCGAAACCTTCCCGCGCTTTTCAGCGCACTGCTACTCATGATCAGCGTCAGCGTTCAGGCACAAAACGACAACCTGGCACAAAATGCCACTGCTTCCGCCAGCACCCAGGATCTCGCGGCCAGCAACGCTATTGATGGCGACCCCAACACCCGTTGGGCTTCAGCGGCGCAGACTGACCCGTCCCACATAACCATCGACCTCGGACAACAGTATGCCCTGTCCAGCGTCGTCATTCACTGGGAAGCGGCTAACGCGGACACTTACCAGATACTTGGCTCCAACGACGGAGGTAACTGGACGACGCTGGCCACAGAAACCGGCGGCACATTCGGAGACCGAACGGATACCATCAATGTCGCGGGCAACTTCCGCTACGTGCGCATGAACGGCATCAGCCGCAGTGCTGGTAATGAATGGGGCTATTCCATTTGGGAGCTGGAAATTTACGGCCAGAGCGGCGGCGCAGGCAGCGTGCAAACACTGCAGGCCGAAGATTATATCAACGCCTACGACACCACGGCAGGCAACACGGGTGGCGCCTATCGCAGCGGCGATGTCGACATTGAAGCCAGTACCGACGACGGTGGCGGCTACAATGTCGGCTGGATCGACGCCGGGGAATGGCTGGAATACACCATCAACCTGGACGCCGACACCTACACAGTGAGCTCCCGCGTCGCCTCGGACATCGGCGGTGGCCAGTTCACCATCGACCTGAACGGCTCTGAAATCGTTGGTACCCAGAACGTCGGCAATACCGGTGGCTGGCAAAGCTGGACTACCCTGACCTCCTGGCCCATCGCTCTGCCGGCGGGGCAGCACACCGTGCGGGTCAAAGTTCAAAGCGGAAACTTCAACCTCAATTGGGTGCGTTTCGAACCGGGCAGCGACGGCACCGATCCAGCCCCTCAGCCCGTGTGGAGCGACGAGTTCGACACTATCGACAGCAACAGCTGGACCTTTGAGACCGGTGGCTGGGGCTGGGGCAACCAGGAGCTGCAGTACTATACCGGCGGCGACAACGCCTTTATTCAGTACGACTCCGAAGTGGACAGCAATGTACTGGTGCTGGAGGCCCGCCAGGAAAACCCGCAAGGTTACGAGTGCTGGTATGGCTACTGCAGCTACACCTCAACCCGCATGATTTCCAAAGGCAAGCAGGAGTTCGAGTACGGGCGCATGGAAGCCCGCATCAAGCTACCCCAAACCCAGGGCATCTGGCCTGCCTTCTGGATGATGGGCAATGACTTTGACCAGGTCGGTTGGCCCAACAATGGCGAAATCGACATCATGGAACATGTCGGCTTCGAGCCCAACCTGACCCACGGCGCCCTGCACGGCCCGGGCTACTCCGGCGACACCCCGATCAACGGCACCCACGACCTGGGCGAGTCCGCCGACGCCAACTACCATGTATACGCTGTGGAGTGGGATGAAAACGGCATCGACTGGTATGTGGACGACATCAACTTCTACAGTGTGACTCGTTCGGAGGTGGAACAATACGGCAACTGGGTGTACGACCATCCCTTCTTCTTTCTGCTAAACATTGCCATTGGCGGAAGCTGGCCCGGCGAACCCGACGGCACCAGCCAGTTCCCCCAGCGCATGTATGTCGATTACGTGCGGGTCTACCAGTAAACCGATCAACGAGATCGTCGCAGAATAGCCGTCTGCGACCGTCCCCCTTTTCTAAATCCCCAAACGCAATAACCAGTCACCGCCCACAAACCAAATCGTCTATAAATCCACCATAACCGGCCCCAAAACAGTGCGCCATGATCAATACTGTAACTAAGGCGAAGCCAATGGCTTCCTCGGATACCGAACCACCCACAGGCCCTGAGGAAAAACGTCATGATTCGTGCACTGTTCTCCGTATCTGCCCTGTTCATCGCGCTATCACTGCCCCAAGCCCTGGCTGACAATCACGGCGACCTCTACGAAAACATCCAGTTGGACGACATTTTCCAACAGATGGACCTGACCCTGCGTCGGCGTAACGACGTCATGGAGGTAATGAATCAGTTCCGGGA
>NZ_DFTP01000047.1:10890-18392 GCF_002381585.1 Marinimicrobium sp. UBA4209 | reverse complement strand
AGAGGGCGGACGAGGCGTTACAGGAGTTGAGCGAAACCCTGCCGCCACAGGAAGAGATCAGCGCTACAACCGTCTATTCCGATATTGTTCTGGAATCACGATTGAACCGCATACTGAGGTCCGACCAGGTCGAGCAGTTAATGACTTTCATCAGGGAGCAGAGGGGAGAGCAAAGCGGAGCCGAGTAAAGGACTGACCCGCGGGTATTGATCAGCACTGATCGACCCCCCGGGTCATCGCGTCCAGCATCCTCTACCGGTCGGAGGCGTCCCACACCTGACCCGACCCAACACCGTCATTGGCCGGGTTGAACACCTCGACCGCCATGACCTGATAGGTGGGGTCATCGCTGGCGTCAAAGTTATTCATATCCGGAATAATCCAGCCGGTATCCGCCCACGCTTTGACGTGATCGGCGAAGTTGATTTCGTAGTCCTTGCCCAGCTCGCGCTGCTCGGTCGGCTTGCTCCAGTACTGGTAAAACGTGGAGGTATTGTTGATCGACGGCTTCTGCTCGCGTACTGAGCGATACGTAGAGTACTCGACGCCGTTACTGACAAAGGTCTTCCCGTACTCACCGTCCTGACTGGGGTCGTAGGTCCAGCGCTGGAGAATATAGTACTCCACCAGGTGGGCCGGATCATCCTTCGGCATGGTTTCATCGTAGCCCCAGCCGTACAGTGTGATATAGCTCGCGCCGCTGTCCTCATCGAAGCGGTACCCGATCACCCGATCTTCATCGCCATAGTGCCAGCCGGGGCCGCCGACGTAGTTATAACCGCCACCTTCCCACTCCACCTTGAATGACCCATCGGTCTCCAGCGCCAGTGTGGTTGCGCCGCCGTCTTTCCAGTGAGTGAAGAAAAAATCACCCACATGGCCAGTGGCATGGCTGTCGGTAATCACGGTGTCATCGGTGAATTTTTGGGTATAGGCCTTGAACTTCTCGATGCCGGCTGCGGAGGCCGTATCGCTGGAATCAGGAGCCTGTTGCTCGGTAGCACAGCCCACGGCGCCAAACAGGGCGAGAGCCAGTGCGGTAGTCGTAAGACGATGGGTTTTCAAAGCTCGGTCCTCTTATTGTCTCCCGGCGAGACCTCCATACCTGAGGTGCACGGGAGCTTGAATGTCAGTAGTGGTCCTTATGACCATTATTAGAGCATTTATCCGCCTCGAATACAAAGCCAAAATAAGCGGTTTCAGGACTCCTTCAGCCACCCCTGCTCGACCGCGTAATCTACCTTTGCAACCACCCACTGATAGATGTCCGGTTGTTCCAGTTCAACAAACTGATGCATTTCCAACACCTGGCTTTTATAAATCCCGTTCTCCTGCCATGCTCGCCCGTTACTGGAGATATTGTGCAAAAACGGCAGCAGTCGATCGATGACCTTCAGCAGTTTGGCTTCCCTGCTTTGCCCAAACTCCTGCTCGTCCCACAGGGTCAATAAGTTCTGGATGGGGTTTCCAGGGTGGAATGCAATCCTTTCAACACACTTGCGCTCTTCAAGGTGGGCAGCGTCACGATTGGCGCTGTAAAGAAACGTATCACCGGCATCAATTTCACCCAGATCATGAACCAACGCCAGCTTGATAAGCGTCAAAACATCAAAATCATCTTGCAACAATTCTGAGAACGCCCAACACGCCATCGCCAAATGCCAGGAATGTTCGGCCGAGTTTTCTACTCGCTCTCCGCCATTGATATAGGTTCGGCGGTTTACGGACTTCAGGCCGTCAAGTTGAAGTAGAAAATCGGATAGTTGAGTAACACTTTTGTTCACCAAGCCTCCTGATACTCGCACTCGAATACCTTCGTTATAGCATCGACGGTAATACTTTTACAGAATCCAGAACTATCGCGGCCGGGCTCAATTTCTTCTCGTCCCCAGCCTGATATTTTCCGGTTTTCACCAACCGGGCCTGCAAACCGGCTTTGAGTGCCCCCTCCACATCCCCAAATACGTCGTCGCCTATCATCAGGCACTGGTCCGGTTCCAGGCCCGTGGAGGTCACTACCTGGTGAAAGAATTCCGGGTTGGGTTTGCCCATGACCACGGGCTCCACATCGGCCGCCCAGGCGACCGCCCGGACGAAGGGGCCGGCATCCAGGCAGAGGGCGTCGCCGTCGTTGAAGTATTTGTTCTCGCCAATGGCAATCAGCCGTTTGTGGGCCTGTGCGATGCGAAACGCCTGGTTGAGGTTACGGTAGTTCAACTCGTCCCGCGCATCGCCCAGCACCACGCAGTCGGGTTCGCGGTCGCCCAGGGGCCCGAACAGGGCCTTGATGCTGGGGTGGACCAGCGCGTAGGGGGTCAACTGGTGTTCCCGCACGTAGGCCAGGGCCGCATCGGGGGCGGTGAAGAGTTCTTGCGCTGTCACATCAAAGCCCAGTTGTTGCAGCTTCTCCAGTAACTGTTCACGTGACTTGGTGGCGGTGTTGGTGACAAACCGCAGTACCAGGCCCCGGTCTCTGGCCGCCGCGACGGCCTCAATGGCGCCGTCGATTCGCCGATCACCCTCGTACAGAACACCGGACAGATCGAAAAATACGGCTTTGATGCGGGTGTCGTTCATGGCGGCCTCCAGTGGCATCGACGGCTCTTTTCTGATGATGCCAGACTTTTTGTCTTCATGGTAAGGTGTTGTCATTGCACTGGAGATAAGGGGAAACACGCAATGACTACCTTGATAATTGGCGCTCACGGGCAGATTGGCCAGTTACTGGTCCAGGAGCTGGCGGACCACCACCAAAAGCCGCGCGCCATGGTGCGCAACGAGCCGCAGGCCGAGGCGGTGCGCTCTCTGGGTGCTGAGCCCGTGATTGCGGATCTGGAAGGCGATTTCAGCCATGCGTTTGAAGGCTGTGACAAGGTGGTATTTACCGCCGGCTCGGGCGCCAAAACCGGGGCGGACAAGACCATTCTGGTGGATATGTGGGGCGCAATAAAGGCAGTGGATATCGCGAAGGCCCGGGGTATTCAACAGTTTGTGATGGTCAGCTCGCGCGGGGCGGAAGATCCGGAAGCGGGGCCAGCCAAGATCAAGCATTACACCGTGTGCAAGAAAGTTGCCGATGATCACCTGTTGGCGAGCGGCGTGCCCTACACCATTCTGCGGCCCGGACGATTGACCGATGACCCGGCCTCGGGACGGGTGATCAACCATTGGCCGGAGAAAGCCGAGGACCAGTGGATTTCCCGCGCGGATGTGGCGCTGGCGATTGAGCATTGTCTGGGGTCGCCGGGGACGATCGGGAAGATTTATCCCCTGTTTCATGGGGATCAGCCGATTGCGGCTTGTTTGGGGTGAGCGGTTCGAGTTGGGTTACGGCGGATGCGGGCTGCGCCCTTATCCGCCCTACGCGTGTCTATACCGCTGCGCCCGGCCGTAGGGCGGATAAGCCGAAGGCGCATCCGCCGTAACAAGGTTAGTGATTAATACTGACGGATCATGGTCCAGCGTTGGTTGGTGCCGCCGGTGCTGTTCCACTGCAGGATGTTGGCGCCGTTGGCAGTGCTTTTTCCTTCCACATCCAGCACCATGCCGCTCAGTACCGATTCAACTTCCACGTAGTTACCCGCCGGGTTGATCTGCCAACGCTGGCCGGCGCTGCCCCAGTAGTCCCACTGGGCGATATTGGCACCCGCTGAGGTACTGCCTTCCCACACATCCATGCCCTTCAGGCTGAGGCCGTTGATCAGGCTGTATTCACCGGTGCCGTGGTCCACCACATACCATTTCTGGTGCAGGCCACCATTATCCTCGTACTGCACGACGTTGCCACCGTTGGCGGTATCGGCATTGGCAATCTCCAACAGCTTGCCACTGAGCTGGGACTCGAACTGATAAAGCCCCTCGCTCACCCCACCACAACTGGTGATGGAACTGAAGTTGTGGGTCATTGAGGGCCAGCCGCCGGAGAAGGTCATGCGCTGAATATCCAGCTTGGCATTGCCGCCGTCATTCAGATCGTAGTAATGAGTGGTGACGTAGTTACAACCGTCCTGCTTGAGCACGCCGATATGGCCGGGGCCTTTGCGCTTGCCGTCTTCGTTGGGCAACAGGTTTCGCTCGCCGGTATAGGGGCCAAACACGCTGGTGGAGCGGGCCACCTGCACTTCATAGGTACTGTCCGCGCCCCGACAGCAGAGACCACGGGTGAAGAACAGGTAGTAGTAATCGCCGTTGCGGGTAATGTACGGCGCTTCAATGGACTGGTGGCCGCCGCCATAAATCTTGGTGACGGCGCTGGCGAGCTTACCGGTATTCTGATTGATTTCCGCTACACCCAGGCCGCCGAACCAGGAGCCGTAGGACATATACACCTTGCCGTCGTGATCGCGGAACAGGGCCGCATCAATCGCATTAATCTCTTCCGATCCGCCATAGGACTGCACCACCACACCCAGGTCCTGCCAGTTGGGGTTCTTCAACGACGGGGTGCGCACCACGCCGATGGCGGAACGGGAGCTGCCGAAGGTGGAGACGGAGTAGTAGACGTAGTAATAGTCGCCCATCTGGATGGCATCCGGCGCCCAGAAGTGGCCTTCAAAGCCGGGCACCGCGTCGTTGATCCAGGCCGGCCAGGAGCTGCCGAAAATATCGCCGGGGTTATCCCAGTGGACCAGATCGGTGGACCGGGAGTACCAGACGCCGTTGCCGGTGGTGAAATGGAAGTAGGTATCCCCATCACGCACCAGTGTAGAGGGGTCATGGGAGTTGGTAATGCCGGTCAGGTCCAGTGCCAGGGCGGGAGTAGCTCCCAACAGCAGGGCAACCAGGCCGAGGCGGCGCAGGGTCGGTAGTAAACGGAGTATCGTTGTTCTCATGGGTCACCTATTTATGCTTATGGTTAGTGGGTCCATTCGTATTATTATCCTATCATCGTTCGAAATTTAGGTTATCAAGGTTGGGCCGGGGCGGACAAGGATTTGTAATACAATTTTTGAATAGATGAGGTATCTGTTATTTCGATAATTTTGGGTGGCACAACTGGAAACGAGTTTAGGTTACGGCGGATGCGGGGTTATACCGCTGCGCTCGGCTCCTACGCAATCTGATCTGGCATTCGATGGTTGGCTCGTTGGGTTACGGCGGATGCGCGCTGCGCGCTTATCCGCCCTACGCGGGCATTCGATGACTGGATAGCTGGTTGTGGTTGGGTTGGATTGCGGGCACAATCGCCCTCCCCCGCCGATGAATACGCAGCCTGGTAGAGAATTGAATGGCGATTAACTGGTTTCCCGGACATATGCATAAGGCCCGCAAGGAGATTGCGGAGGTAATGGCCCATATGGATGTGGTCATTGAGGTGCTCGATGCCCGTATCCCCTACTCCAGCAAGAATCCGATGATTCCCGCGCTGCGCGGCGACAAGCCGTGCATCAAACTGCTCAATAAGGCCGACCTGGCGGACCCGGCCATGACCGAGCGCTGGGTGGCCCACCTGGAGCAGGAACAGGGCGTGACCGCCCTACCCGTCACGCACCGCAAGCCCGAGAGCATTCGTCGACTGCTGGTGCAGATTCAGGACATTCTGGCGGACCGGAACCTGAGCGCACGCAACACCCAGGCGATGATCATGGGGATTCCGAACGTGGGCAAATCCACCCTGATCAATATCCTCGCCGGGCGCAAGATTGCCAAAACCGGCAACGAAGCCGGGGTCACCAAATCCCAGCAACGAATCAAACTGGACAACCGGGTGGTGCTGACCGACACCCCGGGGTTTCTGTGGCCCAAACTGAATCCGCCCAGTTGCGGATACCGACTGGCCGCCACGGGGGCGATCAAGGAGAAGATCTTCGACTACCCGGAAGTGGCACTGTTTACCGTGGCCTATCTGGGCCAGCAATACCCCGAGGCGCTCAAGGCCCGCTACCGGCTCACGGAGCTTCCCGAAGACGACCTGGAGCTGCTGGAAAGCATCGGCCGGGCTCGGGGTACGGTGCGCAAGGGCGGCCAGGTGGACCTGGAGAAAGTCTCCGCGCTGCTGATCAGTGAACTGCGGGACGGGGTTCTCGGCCCCATTACGCTGGAAACGCCGGAGATGACCGAACGCGAAGAGGCCGAAGCCCGGGAGGCCGACGAACGGGCCAAAATCGAAAAGGAAGAAAAAGCCAAGCTGCGCCGTCAGCGGGCGCGCAAAAACCGGCGTTGACGCTTGGGTGAGCTGTTATCGAGCAGTCGTGAAATCGGCATCAACTGCGGCACATTTTCACAGACGATCTTGAAGCTCGCCAGCAAGGGAACCGCCATTAGCGCTCCCGCCACACCCCATAACCAGCCCCAGGCCACTACCGAGATAAACACTGCGGTGGGTGTAACGGCCAACCGCCGCCCGATCACCATCGGCGTAATCATGTGCCCCTCGGTAACCGACAGTGCCATGTACACCCCCGGCACCAGCAAGGCCTGGGGAATGCTCGGGAAGGTGGCGAGTCCGACCAGCGTGAGAATCCCGGCCATCACGACCGCGCCAACGTACGGCGCGAAATTGAAACAGGTGGCCATGATGCCCCACAGCAGAGCGTTCTCCACGCCGAGCAGCTTCATTGCCAGCGCCACACAGGCACCCAGCGTAATATTGATCACCGTAATGGTCGCCAGATAGCGTGAAATGTCCTGGCGAATGCGGTACGCAATGCGCACGATGCGGCGACGCGAACCGAGATTAGCTCCCAATTGTGTCGCCTTGCGCAGAAAGCGGTCACCCGCAGCGAGCAGAAAGTAAGTCAGAAAAACCACGATGGTCAGCCCGGCCAACAGCGTCGGCAGGTTGGCCAGGACAAAAGAACCCAGGGTACTTTCCCGTTCGACCTTGACCTCAACCGGGGTCATCTTGTCGCCATCCCCGAGGATGTAAAGCTGACGCACTTCCTCGGTCACCGCCTGAAGGTTTGACAGCGGACCGCTGAACTCCGAGAGCTTTTCGCGAAACCCGCGTACCACGTCGGGAATATTCTGCAACCACTGCTCGGCGGGTTCAATCAATAACAGGAAGATCAGTACCACACCGTAAACCAACAGCCCCATCAACACCAGAGCCGAGAGCGTGGGAGGAATGCCGTAGCGCTGGCCATAGCGAATGACCGGCGCGAGCAGCGCGCTCAGTAACCACGCCATGGTGATCGGGATCAGAATCGGAGAAGCGACATGCAGCGCCGCCACCAGGGCGATCGTCGCCAGCACCAGTAAGGCAATCAGTTGGAAATGGGGCAGACCAAAGTGCGAGGAAAAGGGTTTGAACATGAGGTGGATGAATCCTTACACCAGCAGGTGGGCCCACAATTGGCGGGCCAGTCGCATCACCGGAAGCGTGCGTACCGCCCTGGCCATCCGGCCGCCAAAACGCCCGGTCAGGAAGCCGGCCGAAAAACAACCCGCCACTGCCCAGCCCCCTTGCAGATGCGTTTCCAGCCCCGCACGCGCCTCGTGACGAAGTGCATTGAGCACCCGACGCTCATGGTGAATGGCGGAGGACAAACGAGCCACTTCCC
>NZ_DFTP01000047.1:9305-10851 GCF_002381585.1 Marinimicrobium sp. UBA4209 | reverse complement strand
CGAGCCACTTCCCGGCTCTGGCGCTTGAGGAGTAATGCGGTAATCATGACGCGGCTTCCGTTTCCTTTGTGGGCGTTTCCGGGGTTTCGTCATCACTGGCCACTCGCGCAAAGGCGCGTCGAGTTTCCGGAAAACGCAACCAGCGCAACAAGCGACGGAGCTGCCCGCGCAGATACACGACCATGACGCACTGGGCGAGCACCAACCCGGCGGCAATCCAGCCCCAGTGTACGCCAGCCTGCCAGGCCAGGTAGCTGACCACCGCCAGCAACAGCACCCAGACCAGCATCAGAGTCATGGCCAACAGAATGCTCACCAGCAGAATCAGCGCCAGGCTTCTGGCCGCCAGGCGAGCCTCAGCTTTGAACAACGCCCAGCGGTCGATCCAGGTCTGACGAATCAGAATGACCATGGCGGTCGCCAGGTCCAGGAGAGACGACTCCGGAGGTGACTCACTCGCCGCATCGTTTACCGACTCTGCGCTACCCTCTTCGCCGTCTGCATGGAGTCCTGCTCCGCCATGGTCCCGGGATCTTGTCTGCTCGCCTTCGCGCATTCAGTGCCCCGAACTAGCGGCGAAGCAGATTGGCAACAATCAGGCCCGCTGCAAAAGCGATACCTGCCGTCATCAACGGATTTTCCCGGGCGTAGTCCCGTGCACTGGAAACCGACCCTTCCACCTGTGCCCGCACCTCTTCCTGCTTCTCGGTCCAGCTCTGCTGGCCCTGATTGGCGGCACCGCGCAAGCGCTCTTCCGTTTTGGCCACACGCTCGGATAAACGATCGATCGCTTCGTGTGCCGCTGCAACGGTTTTTTCGGTGAAGGGAGCGCCCGTTTCGGCGCCATTTTCTGTGGTACTTTTTTCAGCGGTACTTTTGGATGATGTTGCCATTTCAGCCTCCTTTTGGCGTCATGCCAGAGTAGTGGCAGCAAGTAATGTGACCGTTGCGGCACTTTACTTGAGGCACTCATAACATGAGGACCTCACGCAGCACCACAGGGCTCCATTCACTAGCTTAACACCTTTTTGGGGCCCGGGTGTGAGCACCCCTATTCAAAACCGGTCAAGAGGACCGGGGCACGTCCATTCGGCACCCAAGTCCTCTGGAGGTTCCTCAGGAGGCACGCCATTCGGCGTCACTATCGGGAATCGCTTCGGCATCGGCCAGCTCACCGTGCAGGCGCTCACCCTCGGCGGCACGGGGTTTGGCAAAGCGCGCCAGGCCGAGATACACCACCGGCGTAAGGAACAGGGTGAACAGCGCGGCCAAGCCCAGCCCGCCAAAAATGACCCAGCCGATGGCCCAGCGGGATTCCGCCCCGGGACCGGAACTGAGGATCAGCGGCAGGCCGCCGAGTACGGTCGACATCAGGGTCATGGCGATGGGGCGCAGACGTACCAGAGCAGCAGTGCGCACGGCGCTGTACACATCGTGCCCCAGATCCCGTAGCTGATCGGCAAATTCGACCAGCAGAATGCCGTTTTTGGCCATCAGACCGATCAACATCACCAGCCCGATCTGGGAATAGATATTGATGCTGGTG
>NZ_DFTP01000047.1:8860-9225 GCF_002381585.1 Marinimicrobium sp. UBA4209 | reverse complement strand
TTGATGCTGGTGCCGGTAATCAAAATGGCCAGAATCGCCGCTGCAATGCCAAACGGCACCGTGACCATGACAATCAGAGCACTGGTAAAACTTTCAAACTGGGCGCATAACACCAGGAACACCACCACCAGTGCAATGATGTAGGTCAGCGCCACCTCTCGCGAAGTTTCATCGAGAGTTTGAGCCTCACCCTGAAAAATCAACCCGATGCCCCGCGGCAATGTATCGGCCGCAACGGCCCGCACATCGTCCACCGCGGTCTGAAGGGGATACTCCGAGTCCAGTTGAAACTCAATTTCAATCGACCGCCGCTGCGCATTGCGCTCCAGTTCCGCAGCGATATTTTCCTCGGTCAGGGTCACGAC
>NZ_DFTP01000047.1:7309-8812 GCF_002381585.1 Marinimicrobium sp. UBA4209 | reverse complement strand
CGGTCAGGGTCACGACGCTGGACAGAGGCAGCAACTCGCCGGTACTTGAACTGATGTACAGATTCAGCAGGTCATCGGGACTGCGAATCTGACCGGTAGCGGACTCCAGAATAATGGGGATGGCTTCGTCGCCAACGCTCAGATCGACCAGATCATAACCATCAACCATTGCCCGCAAAGTAGCGGAAATATCGGCCAGCTCGACACCCAACTCGGAGGCGCGGCGTCGATCGACATTGATGGATAGCTGCGGCTTGTTGGGATCGTAGTCAAGGTCGGGATCAGAAATATGGTCGTAACGGGTTTCCACTTCCTTGATGAAGCTCTGCGCCGCCTGGTAAATCTCATCGTAGTCCGGTCCCGTCAGGGCCAACTCGATGGTTGACCCCTGACCACCGCCACCGCGAATGTTCAGACTGTTACCGGCGCCAACCCAGCTGGTCACACCGGGCAGCTCTTTCAGCTTGGGCTCAATCTCAGCGGCAATGGCCTGCTGATTCCGGCTGCGCTCGCTCCAGTCCGCCAGGGGCAGAACAAACAGGGCGCGATTCGGGTCACGCCAACCGAGAATGGAAAAGGCCAACCGGGCTTCTCCGGATGCCACAATCGGCTGAACAATTTCGCTGACCTGCCCTGCCTGGCGTTCAATGTAATCCAGACCTACGCCTTCAGGTCCATTGATACCAATGTAGATCACACCCCGGTCTTCGCTGGGCACCAGCTCTTTGGGTACCTGTGTGTAGGCATAACCGGCCAACGCGACAATCAGCAAAGCAATACCGAAAGTGGTCCAGGCGTAACGCAACGCATGATCGACCATCCAGCTATAGACGCCCACCATCCGGTTGCCAAACCCGGTAAGCTTGTTTCGAAACGGGTGGGGCTGACCCTCTCGCTCCGGAGATATCCGCGCTGCTGCCGCGGGAACCAGTGACAGGGCGACGAAGGAGGAAATCGCAACGGCGATGGACAGAACAAAACCAAACTCCCGAAACAGCCGCCCCGCGGTGCTGGGCAAAATGGCAATCGGTACAAATACCGACACCAGAACGGCCGTGGTCGCGACGACGGCGAAGAACACCTGGCGGGTCCCGAGCACGGCGGCGGCCCGCGCACCCAGGCCCTGCCCACGACGGCGCTGAATATTTTCCAGTACCACAATGGCATCATCCACAACCAGCCCGGTGGCCAATACCAGAGCCAGCAGCGTCAGAATATTGATGGAGAAACCCAGCGCCCAGATGGCGGCCACAGTACCGATCAGTGCAATCGGAATGGCCAGGCTCGGCACCAGGGTGACCCGGAAGGAGCCAATGAACAACCAGATGGTGCCGATCACAATCGCCACCGTCAGCAATAGGCTGGTAATGACCTCTTTCACCGAGCCGCGAATGAACGTGGCATTATCTTCGGTGATGGTCAGCTCAACGTCGGTCAGACGCTCGTCCAGTGGTCCGAGGATCTCGCGAATGCCATTGGAAATTTCCAGCGTGTTCGACTGGG
>NZ_DFTP01000047.1:3331-7195 GCF_002381585.1 Marinimicrobium sp. UBA4209 | reverse complement strand
CAGGCTGGCCGTTGAACCGCACCAGTGAATCGGCATCACGCGGGGTATAAAACACCCGGGCGATATCCCCGACCCGAGTGTTGCCCTCGACGATAATACTTCGAATATCTTCTTCCGTGGTCGCCGTCGCATCGGCCCTGACCAGCAATTCCTGATCGCTGGAGCGATAGCTACCGCTGGGCACATCGTAGGGTGCGTTGCGCAAGGCATTGGCCACATCGGTCACGCCCAATCCGAAACTGGCCAGCTTCATTGGGTCCATCACCACCCGGACGATACGATTGCGCCCCCCGAACACCTGAACATCGGCCACTCCGGTGACCGAGATCAATTCGGGAATGATGTCCCGCTCAATTCGCTGGGTCAGTTCAGTCTCGCTCAGTGAATCACTGATGGCGGCGATATTGATGATTGACTGGGCATCGGGGTCGGCCTTGACCACCGTCAGTTGTTCCACATCTTCCGGCAGTTCACGTTGCACACGGCTGACCGCTTCGCGGACTTCAGAGGCCACATCATTCAGATCCACGCCCGCATTGAACTCGAGCGACATCCGGAAGTTGCCCTCTTCACTGTCCGAGCGGACGGAGCGCAAACCGGTCACGCGTGCCACAGCCCCCTCCACGACAGAGGTGACTTCCGCGTCCATGGTTTCTGGCGAGGCACCCGGATAATTGCCGTTGACACTGACATAGGGGTAGTCGATATTCGGAAGCTCACGCACTTCCACGGCAAGAATGGCGGCCGCGCCGGCAAGGGCAATCAGCAGGTTGATGACCAGTACCAGAATCGGGCGGCGAATACTCAGACTGGGGAGGTCATTGACTTCCTGAATGTCAGCCCGGTTTTTTTCATCGCTCACGACTCTTCTCCTTCCTCTGATTCTCCAGAGTCCCGATAGGCGCCGTCATTCTCGCCCAGTTCGGCGTTCAAGGGGCGAACGTCCATGCCCGAACGAACGATATGCACACCTTCGGTAATGATCGGGGCGCCCTCTTGCAGGTCAGTTTCAACCAACACGCCGCGTTGATTCCGTTCGATCAGATTGACCGCGACCCGCTGCGCCTTGCCATCCTCGATGGTCCATACATAGGCGCCCTCTCCGCCCCACTGAACGGACACTTCAGGTACTGACAGGTAGCGGTTGCCCTGAAGACTCAGGTTGATCCGGAAGCTCATCCCCGGCAACAGCACGTCATTGGCATTATCGACATGGGCGCGCAACGTGAACGTCCGGCGGACTTCATCCACCCTGGACGACACATCAACAATCGTGCCGGTCGCCTGGGCGAAACTATTACTCCAAGTGGTCACTTCAATGTCCTCACCACGCTGAAGCTTACCCAACAGCAATTCGGGCAATTCAAACCGGACCAACAAGGTGCTGCGATCATCCAGGGTTGTAATAGCGGTATCGGGATCAATCCAGGCACCGGGGTCAAGGTCGGTGAGCCCGACGTAACCGCTGAATGGCGCTCGGATGGTGTGGTAATTTAAATCGACCCGGGCACGCTCCAGCGCAATCCGGGCGCGTTCAACGGCGCTGCGGGCATCATCCAGGTCGGACTGGGTCACGCCGCCGCTCTGTACCGAGCGCTGATAGCGATCGAGCTGACGCTCGGCATCGGCCAATTCCAACTCGGCTGCCTGCACCGCCAGGCGTTCGTCCCGATCGTCCAGGCGGAGCAGCACCTGCCCTTGCTCTACTTTATCCCCCGCCGAAAAATTGACCTCCACCACTTCACCAGACACCGCCGATTCTATCGTGACCGACTTGAGCGCGCGGGATGTTCCCACCGCCTCCAGCGATGTGGTCTCGTAGGCGTACTCTGCTGCCGCCGTCAACACCGGCTGGGGCTTACGCTCCCCCGGCCCGCCACCGGAGCCTCCCGGCTCTTCACCGGAGTCGGAACAGGCAACGGTCACGGAGACCGCCAGAACACCCAATAGGGCGCGACTGGCACGAGAGCAAAACATCGAAATTTTCATAAGCGTCTGATGGTTTTCAGGTCAATTAAGGTCGGGGATTCCCTGGAGGTCAGGGATACTGCTTTGTTATCACAAACGATCATTCGTAAGCATTACAGCCTACGCTAAAATCATACAAATGACGAGATAACGGGGGTTGCGGGCCGAACAGTAAATGTAAAGATTGGTTATCTCACTTAACACTCCCGTGGATATCTTTCGTAAAGGCCGTTAGCCTTGAATCAATAGACACCAACTTGGGGAGCACAACCATGGGCCTGCTAGTCAAAGGCAAGTGGCATGATCAGTGGTACGACACCGAAAAAACCGGTGGGGAATTCATTCGGGAAGACGCCCAGTTCCGCCACTGGGTGACCCGGGACGGCAGCGCCGGCCCCAGCGGTGAGGGCGGCTTCAAAGCCGAGGCGGGGCGCTATCACTTGTACGTGTCCTACGCCTGCCCCTGGGCCCATCGCACCCTGATTTTCCGCGCCCTGCTCGGGCTGGAGGACGTCATCAGCGTCTCGGTGGTGCATCCGCACATGCTGGAAAACGGCTGGGAGTTCCGGGCCGATAAAACCTTCAGCACTGAGGGCCCGGAGCCCTTATACGGTTTTGATTGTATGCATCAGGTGTACACCAAAGCACAACCGGATTACTCCGGCCGGGTGACCGTACCGGTACTCTGGGACAAGCAGCGCGAAACCATCGTCAACAACGAGTCCGCCGAAATCATCCGCATGCTCTCCAGCGGTTTCTGGGATCTGGCCAAAGCACCCCGGGATTTTTATCCGGAAGCAATGCGTTCGGAGATCGATGCGATTAACGAGAAGGTGTATCACAACATCAACAACGGGGTGTACCGCTCCGGTTTTGCCACCCGGCAAGACAAGTATGAGAAAGCCTTTCAGGCACTGTTCGCCGCGTTGGATGATGTGGAAGCGTTACTGGGACAGCAGAAGTTTCTGGCCGGGGACACTCTGACCGAGGCGGACTGGCGGCTGTTCACCACCCTGGTACGATTCGATGCCGTGTATGTGGGTCATTTCAAATGCAACCGGAACCGGATTGCGGACTTCCCGAATCTGTCGAATTACCTGCGTCAGTTGTACCAGGTACCCGGGGTGAAAGAGACGGTGCATCTGGACCATATCAAGCACCATTATTATTACAGCCACGACACCATCAACCCGACCCGGATCGTGCCGGTGGGGCCGGAGTTGGGGTTGGATGCGCCGCATGATCGGGGTGAGGTGTAACAGTTCGTTGTTGATTCACGTTGGGTAACGGCGGATGCGCTTCGCTTATCCGCCCTATGCCATTTGCCGCACTATCCGTAGGGCGGATAAGCCGAAGGCGCATCCGCCGTTACCCATACATCGGTAAGGCCCGCGCAATAATCTCCTTCACCGGCACACCTTTGGGCAAATTACCGTACAACCCGTGCGGCTGCTCAATCCGGCTGGCGATGAAGGCCTCCGCCACGCGCCGATCGCCGTGGCGGAGCAACAATGATGCCTGCAAGGCCACCGCCATCGCCTCGGCCAGACTCCGCGCCCGATACTCCCGCGCCTCCGGCGCCTTGAGCGCCGCCTCCAGGTCGACCACATAGCGGTCCAGCCGGGCATCCACGCCCCGGCTGCGCTGAAACTCGCTGAACAGCGCCTCTCGGGTTTCCGGCTGCTTGTCCAATGCCCGCAGAATATCCAGACACTGCACATTGCCGCTACCCTCCCAGATGGCATTGATCGGCGCCTCCCGGTACAGGCGCGCTGTCATGAATTCGTTCATTACCCCGCTGCCACCCAGACATTCCATGGCCTCGGCGTTGTGCCCGGCCACCCGTTTGCACACCGAGTACTTCCCCAGCGCCGTCGCTAGGCGCAGAAACGCCTG
>NZ_DFTP01000047.1:2461-3269 GCF_002381585.1 Marinimicrobium sp. UBA4209 | reverse complement strand
CCCGCCGATGGTCGAGGGCCTGAGCCAAACGCATTGCCAAGGTCACGGCGGCATCGCTTTCAATCACCAGGTCCGCCAAAACATTCTGCATCAGCGGTTGCTGCACCAGCGCCCGGCCAAACGCCCGGCGATGCACACAGTGGTGAATCGCCTGCACCACCGCCTGGCGCAGGGCGGCGGCCGAGGCGACGGTGCAATCAAATCGCGTCAGGGCCACCATCTCGATGATGGTCGCCACGCCCCGCCCTTCCTGACCCAACAGCCAACCCTCGGCCCCGCGCAGCTCCACCTCACTGGAGGCATTGGAGACATTGCCGGCCTTGTCTTTCAGCCGCTGCAATAGCAGCGCATTCTTGCCGCCCTCGGAGCGCCAGCGGGGCACCAGAAAACAGGACAGGCCCGCATCGGTCTGCGCCAGCGTCAGAAAACCATCGGAGTTGGGAGCAGACATGAAAAACTTGTGGCCGGTCAACCGATAATGATCACCCTGGGCCCGCGCCCGGGTGGTATTGGCGCGCACATCCGAGCCACCCTGTTTTTCGGTCATGGCCATGCCCAGGGTCAGCCCGGCTTTCTCGCTGAAATGCCGATTGCTGCCGTCGTACTCCCCGGACAACAACTTGGGCACCCAGGTCGCCGGCAGGCCCTCCTGGGCTTTCAGCACCGGAATACCCGCAAAGGTCATGGTGATCGGGCAACCGTGACCCTGCTCCAATTGCGTCTGCAGATAGACGCTGGCGGCCCGGGCGGCATGGGCGCCGGGCTGGGGGTTCTGCCAGGGACTCGCGTGCAGGCCCTCGGCAATGGC
>NZ_DFTP01000047.1:1889-2347 GCF_002381585.1 Marinimicrobium sp. UBA4209 | reverse complement strand
GGCGTCAAAACCACATTGAATCCACCCCGGATCACCCAGCGCCCGCCCCTGCTCATGCAGCGCGGCTTCGGCCCACCCCGCCCCACCGGTTTTGATCAATTCCTGCAGCGCCACATCCTCCCGGTAGGCGTCATAGCCTTCCAACGGCGGCGGCACGTTGAACACTTCGTGGGTCTCTGTCTGGGAATCGCGCGAGTGGGGCTCGCTCATGGTCACCTCCCGGTAGGCCGGTGGGTCTGGAAGCTGTATAATCGCGGGTTTCACGCCAGCCCGTCATACACGAAGCTTAGTACAGGTTACCGCATGTCTTTGGAAAAAACGTACAACCCCCACGCCATCGAGCGCGAGTGGTATCAGACCTGGGAAGATCGAGGTTACTTCAAGCCCCAGGGCGGAGATGACCCCTACTGCATCATGATTCCGCCGCCGAACGTAACCGGCAGCCTGCACATGGGTCA
>NZ_DFTP01000047.1:1453-1746 GCF_002381585.1 Marinimicrobium sp. UBA4209 | reverse complement strand
GCCACCCAGATGGTGGTGGAGCGGCAACTGGCTGCCGAAGGTCAGGACCGGCACGATCTGGGCCGGGAAAAATTCCTGGAGAAAGTCTGGGAGTGGAAGGCCGAGTCTGGCGGCAACATCACCCGCCAGCTGCGCCGTCTGGGCTCCTCTCTGGATTGGAGCCGCGAGCGCTTCACCATGGATGAGGGCCTGTCCAAAGCCGTTCAGGAAGCGTTTGTGCGCCTGTACGAAGATGGCCTGATTTACCGCGGCAAGCGCCTGGTGAACTGGGACCCGAAACTGCACACCGCCAT
>NZ_DFTP01000047.1:0-1277 GCF_002381585.1 Marinimicrobium sp. UBA4209 | reverse complement strand
GTGGCCACCACCCGCCCGGAAACCATGCTGGGCGATTCGGCCGTGGCCGTGCACCCGGAAGACCAGCGCTACGCCTCACTGGTGGGGAAGTTCATTGAGCTGCCCCTGGTCGGCCGCCGCATTCCGATTATTGCCGATGACTATGTGGATCAGGATTTTGGCACCGGCTGCGTGAAGATCACTCCAGCCCACGACTTCAATGATTACGAAGTGGGCAAACGTCACGACCTGCCCCTGATCAATGTGCTGGATAAAGATGCGGCCATTCTGGGCACCGCTCAGGTATTCAACTATGCCGGTCAGTCTCGCACCGACATCGATACCGGCCTGCCCTCAGAGCTGGCAGGCAAAGATCGCTATGCCGCGCGCGAAGCGATTGTCGAAGCCCTGCAGGCCTCCGACCTGATGGACAAGATCGAAGACCATGCTCTGAAGCAGCCCCGCGGCGACCGCTCCGGTGTAGTGGTGGAACCCTGGCTAACCGACCAGTGGTATGTGAGCACCAAGCCCCTGGCCGAGCCGGCCATTGAGGCGGTGGAAGACGGCCGCATTCAGTTTGTGCCCAAGCAGTACGAGAACATGTACTTTTCCTGGATGCGCGACATTCAGGACTGGTGCATCAGCCGACAGCTCTGGTGGGGCCATCGGATTCCGGCCTGGTACGACGAGAACGGCAAGGTGTATGTGGGCCGCAACGAGGCGGAAATCCGCAGCAAGTACGACCTGCCCCAGAGCGTCAGGCTGGAGCAGGACGAAGACGTACTGGATACCTGGTTCAGCTCGGGTCTGTGGACCTTTTCCACGCTCGGCTGGCCGGAACAGACCGACTTCCTGAAGAAATTCCACCCGACCGACCTGCTGGTGACCGGGTTCGACATCATTTTCTTCTGGGTGGCGCGCATGATCATGCTGACCATGCACCTGATCAAAGATGAAAACGGTAAGCCGCAGGTGCCGTTCGAAACCGTCTACGTGCACGGTCTGGTACGCGACAGTTACGGTCAGAAAATGTCCAAGTCCAAAGGCAACGTGCTGGACCCGCTGGACATCATCGACGGCATTGATCTCGAAAGCCTGGTGGCCAAGCGTACCAAAGGCCTGATGCGCCCGAAAGACGCCCAGAAAATTGAAAAGCAGACCCGCAAGGAATTCCCGGACGGTATTGCCGCCTATGGCACCGACGCCCTGCGTTTTACCTTCTGCTCCCTGGCCTCCACCGGGCGTGACATCAAGTTCGATATGGGCCGGGTGGAAGGCTACCGCAACTTCTGCAACAA
>NZ_DFTP01000057.1:11981-12261 GCF_002381585.1 Marinimicrobium sp. UBA4209 | reverse complement strand
GCAACAGCCTGGTGGTCTGGCTGTTCGGGATGTACGGCATCAGCCAGTCGCTTGGGGTGTCCATCGCTCCGGGGTTATCGCCGGACTGGTTGTACCCGAGGATTGTCTGGGGTGGGCTGTGGGGCTTTCTGTTTCTGCTGCCGGTGTTGAATAATCGGCTGTGGGCCCAGACGTTTGTGCTCAGTCTGTTCCCGACCATGATTCAGTTGTTTCTGGTGTTTCCGTATCAGACGCCGCATGGGGTTGCGGGTCTGGGGTTGGGGACCCTGACGCCGTTGTT
>NZ_DFTP01000057.1:424-11830 GCF_002381585.1 Marinimicrobium sp. UBA4209 | reverse complement strand
AGTTGGGCAACGGCGGATGCGCCTTTGGCTTATCCGCCCTACGCGAACTCTCGTGGTATCCGCCATTACCAAAACGCTGACGCATACGCTGTAACCGAACGTGATGCTACCGTAACTACCCGGCCAAACGCCCGGCCCGGTAATCATTGATCGCTTCCTCGATCTCCTCCGGGGTATTCATCACGAAAGGCCCGTACTGCGCAATGGGTTCCTGAATGGGTTTGCCGGCTAATACCAGCGCACGGGCTCCAGAATCCCCGGCGGTGATGGTCAGCGACTCACCATCGCTCAACACACCGGCGGCGCCGTTCTTCAGCTGCCGGGGTGGCTCGCCGATGGTCAGATCCCCTTCAAACACATACAGAAACGCATTCAACCCTTTCGGCAGTGCCTGCTCGAAGGTGGCACCTGCGGGCAACTGCACATCCCAGTAGCGCGGCTCGGTGCTCAGCCCCTGGATCGGGCCTTCCACCGTTTTGCCATCGGCAGTGACACTACCCGCAATTACCTTGACCTTGCCGCCATTGGCCAGCTCCAGGGTCGGGATGTCGCTGGCGGGAATATCCCGATAGGCCGCCGGCTTCATTTTCTCCGCCGCAGGCAGGTTCAGCCACATCTGAAAGCCGTGCATGCGACCTTCTTCCTGCTGGGGCATCTCCGAGTGAATGATGCCGCGCCCGGCGGTCATCCACTGGACGTCACCACTTTTCAGGTCGCCCCGGTTGCCCATGTGGTCCTCGTGCAACATATGACCTTCAAGCATGTAGGTGACCGTTTCAAAGCCGCGGTGCGGGTGAGACGGGAAACCGCCGATGTAGTCGTCCTTGCTCTCGGAGTTGAACTCGTCGAGCATCAGGAAGGGATCCAGACGCGCCTGCTGGCTTTGCCCCAGGCTGCGCTTGATCCGCACGCCGGCACCGTCGCTGGTGGCGAGGGCCGGAATCAGTTGTTGCAGTTGGCGTTGCATAGACACCTGCGACGGGTTGTTGCCCGTTGATCTGGGCCGCTGTATCAGGCAGCGGCCAATTCGGTAATTTCCTGCTCGGCACTGGAGAGCGCCTTCTTCTGGTTGTCTTCACCCATGGCCAGACCTTCGGCGTAGACGAAGTGGGTCTTGGTCAGGCCGATAAAGCCCAGGAAGGTGTTGAGATAACCGGTCTGGGAGTCCGCATCGGTGCCCTGATAAATACCACCACGGGCCGCAAAAATATACACCGGCTTGTCTTCCAGCAGACCTTCGGGGCCGTTACTGGTGTAGCGAAACGTTTCACCGGAGCGGGCAATGTGATCGAAATACGCTTTCAGCGTAGACGGCACGCCGAAGTTGTACATGGGCACACCGAAGACGATCACGTCCGCGCGCTTGAGCTCGTCGATCAACTGATCTGAATAGCTCACGATATCCTGCTGGGTGGCCGTGCGCTTCTCAGCCGGGGTGATGAAGGCGTGCAGGCGCTCCGCGTCCAGGTGCGGAATCGGATGGCGGGCCAGGTCGCGAACGATGACTTTACCCCCGGGGTTGTGCTCGCGCCAGCGCTGAACGAACTTGTTGCTGAGGGCGCTGGAATGGCCGTCGTCACCGGACAGGCTGCTGTTGATCTGAAGTAATGTCGCCATGTGAGTATCTCCTTTAGAGACTGTTGACTCGATGGGTCTATTAAATGATTTGACTAGCGAATGATAAATAGCGATATTTGGAAGAGTTTGATCGAATTATTTGATTGGTTGTATTTTGAGGGGACGGCCTATGGAACCGAAAGTGAGCCTGGATCAGTGGCGGGCCTTTATGGCGGTGATCGATGCCGGTGGCTATGCCAAGGCCGCCGAGGCGCTGGGGAAGAGCCAGTCGGCGGTGTCCTATGCCATTTCCCAGCTGGAAACCGCGCTGGGTGTGGCGGTGTTCGAGCTACAGGGGCGCCGGGCCGTGCCCACTCCGGCGGGTGATGTGCTATACCGGCGGGCCCGACATCTGCTGATGGAGGCGGAAAACCTGGAATCGGCTGCGACTCAGCTCTCTGCCAAGGTGGAGCCTCTGGTCAGTCTGGCGGGGGATGTGATTGTGCCGCCAGAGCAGGTGCTGTGCTGTATTGCCTCCTTTGCCCGGGAGTTTCCGGACACCCGGGTGGAGTTATACGAGTCCGTGATGAGCGGTACCGAGGATATGCTGATTCAGCATCAGGTGGATGTGGCAATCGCCGGGCGAGTGCCGGCCGGGTTCAATGGCGAGTATCTGATGTCGGTGACCTTTCGCGGGGTGACCAGCCCGGACCATCCGCTGCAGCATCTGGGGCGTCCGGTGAGTTACGACGATTTGCGCCACTACCGGCAGTCGATCGTGCGGGATTCGGGGATTCATCGACGGTATACCGAGGGGTGGCAAGAGGCCGAGCAGCGCCTGACGGTGAGTCACATTCGAACGTCACTGCACGCGATTCGGCTGGGGTTGAGTTATGCCTGGTTGCCCGAAGCTTACCTGAAGGACGATCTGGAGGCGGGGACGTTGAAGCTGATTCCGATGGAGACCGAGAGTAAGCGGGTGCATGCGCTTTATCTGATTTTTGCCGACCGGGAGTTGGCCGGGCCGGCGACGCGGCATCTGGCGGAGGTGTTGAAGCGGCAGTTGCCGGTGCAGTAGGGGGCGGGTTGAGTTACGGTGGATGCGTTGAGTTGGGCAACGGCGGATGCGCCTTCGGCTCCGAGGCGTCGGACCGATCCGCCCTACGCATAATTCCGGAGGCTTCATCGGCCGCATCCGCCGTAACCTGGTGTGACGATTATGGCTTATCGGCAATCGCCTTCAGGTTCTGATGAATCTTGAACAACACAATCAACAGCTCACACCAGATACGCACACCGAGGGTACCAAACACGATGATACCGAGACCGGCGAAAAACGATTGGCCAAACATCATGCCGATACCGCCCACCAGCACGCTGAGCAACAGCAACCAGTAGACAACGGTAATGATGCTCGGGGTCAGCATACGATCGAAAAAGAACAAGTCCTTGCCTGACACACTCATTATGATTTTCTCCAGATTGTTTAATTTTTAGCCCAAAAAAGTGTCGCATTTTCCGACACTTAGGTGAGTATAGAGGGGAATTTTTGTTTGGCAAGGTGTGGTGTTGCGTTTTGGTTGGGTTGCGGCGGATGCGCCTTCGATTCCGGGGCGTCGGACCGATCCGCCCAACGCGAATTTCGGTGGGTGCGGATGGTTGGGTTGCGGCGGATGCGGGCTTCGCCCTTATCCGCCCTACGCAGGGCTCCGCGGTATCCGTAGGGCGGATAAGCGAAGCGCATCCGCCGTATCCCAAGGCCAAATTTACCCCGGTAATCCGCCCTTGGTTAGCTTCGCCGGATCCAATAGCTTCTCCAACTCCTCCCGACCCAAATCCGTCTCCGCCTCCGCCACGTCAATAATGGGTCTCCCCTCGGCGTAAGCCTTCTTGGCGATGGCCGCCGCCTTGTTGTACCCGATAATGGGATTGAGGGCCGTCACCAGAATCGGGTTGCGGGCCAGGGCGTGCTGAAGGTTTTCCTCGCGCACGGTGAAGCTGGCGATGGCGCGTTCGGCGAGCACTTCGCAGCTGTTGCCCATCAGTTTGATGCTGGACAGCAGGTTGTGGGCCACCAAGGGCAACATGACGTTGAGCTCAAAATTGCCGGACTGACCCGCCACGGTAATGGCGGTATCGTTGCCCATTACCTGGGCGCAGGCCATGGCCACCGCTTCGGGAATCACCGGGTTGACCTTACCGGGCATGATGGACGACCCGGGCTGCAATGCCTCCAATTCAATCTCCCCCAGACCGGCCAGTGGACCGGAGTTCATCCAGCGCAGGTCATTGGCGATTTTCATCAGACTGACCGCCAGCGTTTTGAGCTGCCCGGAGGCGGCGACGGCAACATCCTGGCTCCCCTGGAGCGCAAAGAAGTTGTCCCCCGGTGCGCAGACCAGGCCGATATTCTCACTCAGTTGCCGGGCGAAGAGGCCGGCGAACTCCGGATGGGCGTTAACCCCGGTGCCGACCGCGGTGCCGCCCTGGGGGAGGGCGCAAAGCTGGTCGAGGCTCTGGTGCAGGCGCTGTTCGTTGCTCTCGATCTGGCTGGCCCAGCCCCGCAGCACTTGCCCAAAGGTGACCGGCATGGCGTCCATCAGGTGGGTCCGACCGGTTTTCACAACCTGGTCCAGCTCATGGGCCCGGTCCAGCAGGGTGGTGTGCAGGAATTTCAGCTCCGGCAGGAGGTGGTTGTTCAGGGCCAGGGCGCCACTCAGGTGAATGGCGGTGGGGATGACGTCGTTGCTGCTCTGGCTCATATTGACGTGATCATTGGCTCCGACCGCTTTGCCGCTCCGTTCGCTGGCCAGGTGCGCAATGACCTCGTTGACGTTCATGTTGGTGCTGGTGCCGGAGCCTGTCTGGAAAACATCCACGGGAAACTGGTCGTCGTGGTGCCCTTTGATGACCTCGTCGGCGGCACTGATGATCGCCTCGGCTAGGGGGTGTTCCAGCAGTCCCAGGGCGGTATTGGCCTGTGCGGCGGCTTTCTTGATCTGTGCGACGGCGTGAATGAAGGCCGAGGGCAGGGGGGTACCGCTGATATGGAAGTTGTTGATGGCCCGCTGGGTCTGGGCGCCGTAGCGGGCGCTGACCGGGACCTGCACCTCGCCCATGCTGTCTTGTTCGGTACGGTACTGCTTCATACGGGGCCTCCTGTTAGCGGTGTCCCTGAGGGATACGTCGGATCGTGAAAATAATTCACTTTAAATAAACGACTTTAAGTGTATCGACTAACTATCTGATTTACTTGTGCATGATAGCCGCCACCAAACAGATTCAGGTGGTTGAGCAGGTGGTACAGGTTGTACAGTGGCACCCGTTCCTGCCACCCGGAGTCGAGTGCATTCATCTGAGTATAGTGCTCGTAGAAGCCACCGGAGAAGCCGCCGAACAGTCGGGTCATCGCCAGCTCGGCCTCGGGCCAGCCCCAGTGGGTGGCGGGGTCGATCAATACCGGGTTCCCCGTTTCATCGCAGTGGATATTGCCGCCCCAGAGGTCACCGTGAATCAGGGCTGGGGCCTGCTCGGGGATCAGTTCAGGTAGCTTTCGACAAAGGGTTTCCAGCTTGTTCAGCTCCCGGCTGGAGAGAAGCCCCGCCGCTTCCGCCAGCCGCCCCTGATACATCAGGCGCTGTTCAGCGAAGAACGCGTGGCCATCAGTGGTGGCG
The DNA here is from genome assembly GCF_002381585.1 of Marinimicrobium sp. UBA4209. NCBI lineage: Bacteria > Pseudomonadati > Pseudomonadota > Gammaproteobacteria > Cellvibrionales > Cellvibrionaceae > Marinimicrobium > Marinimicrobium sp. UBA4209. The sequence continues at coordinate 6,599 of NZ_DFTP01000057.1, read as the reverse complement.
GGGTTGGGTTGCGGGGTGCGACCGCAATAGTTGTCCATGGTAAAGCCGAAGTGCGGCGCGGGTTGGCGGTGCAGGGCGGCCAGCCCTTCGCCCAGGTCCCGCCAGTAATTTGGACCGGGACGCCCGTGCGCAATGTATTCCAGGGCGATAAACGTGGGCTGTGCGGTGATCACCTCCGGCACCCGTAGCGTATCGGTTGCCCGGAGGGCTTCCAGACCGGCGGCCTCGGCAAGGAAGAAATCCGCCGGTGCGGTGGCCTGTTGTTTGATGCACAGGTCCCGTCCATCCGTGGTAGTGATGCGAACGGTATCGCAGATATCGCCGCCGGAGAGTGGCTCCGTACGGGCGATGTCGGTGTCCAGTTCAGTTTTTAACCAATGTTTAATGGCGTCCATCATTTACCACCAGGGTATGCGTTACAATGTTTCTTTTGATCGTACAAAAGGCGTCTCAATGTCCAAGCAGTTTGTGGTTCAGAGCGATTACCAGCCCGCGGGCGACCAGCCGGCGGCCATTGCCGGGCTGGCCAAAGGCATCGATGCCGGCCTCGCGCACCAGACGCTACTGGGTGTGACCGGTTCGGGCAAGACCTTTACCATGGCCAATGTGATAGCCCAGGCCCAGCGGCCGACCCTGATTATGGCACACAACAAAACCCTGGCCGCCCAGCTCTACGGGGAGTTCAAGGAGTTCTTCCCCAACAACGCGGTGGAGTACTTCGTCTCCTATTACGACTACTACCAGCCCGAAGCCTATGTACCGTCTTCGGACACCTTCATCGAGAAAGACGCCTCGGTCAACGAGCACATCGAGCAGATGCGCCTGTCCGCCACCAAGGCGTTGATGGAGCGTAAGGACGCCATTGTGGTGGCGACGGTGTCGGCCATCTACGGTCTGGGTGACCCGGATTCCTACCTGAAAATGCTGCTGCATCTGGTGCGGGGTGATCAGGTGGATCAGCGCCAGATTCTGCGCCGTCTCGCCGAGCTGCAGTACACCCGCAATGACATGGACTTCCAGCGCGGCACCTACCGGGTGCGTGGCGATGTGATCGATATTTTCCCGGCTGATTCCGAGTTCGACGCCTACCGGGTGGAGCTGTTTGACGAGGAGGTGGAGCAGATTTCCGTGTTCGACCCCCTGACCGGCGAGGTGCGGGGCAAGGTGGCGCGAGCCACCATCTACCCGAAATCCCACTACGTCACCCCGCGCAGCCGCATGTTGGAGGCCATTGACCAGATCAAGGTGGAGCTGGAAGAACGCCTGAAACAGCTGCGTGAGAACGACAAGCTGGTAGAGGCTCAGCGCCTGGAGCAGCGCACGCGCTATGATCTGGAGATGATGCAGGAGCTCGGCTACTGCAATGGCGTGGAGAACTACTCGCGCTACCTCTCCGGCCGGGACGCGGGCCTGCCGCCGCCGACGCTGTTTGACTATCTACCGAACGAGGCGCTGCTGATTGTGGATGAGTCCCATGTGACCATTCCCCAGATTGGCGCCATGTTCAAGGGCGATCGCTCGCGGAAGGAAACCCTGGTGGAATACGGTTTTCGCCTGCCTTCGGCACTGGATAACCGACCCCTGCGGTTTGAAGAGTGGGAGCGGCTGGCACCGCAGATGATTTTTGTCTCGGCCACCCCGGGGCCCTACGAGGCGGAACACGCCGGGCAGGTGGTGGAGCAGGTGGTCCGGCCCACCGGTCTGGTGGATCCGGAAATCGAAGTGCGGCCAGCCACTACTCAGGTGGACGATGCCCTGTCCGAAATCCGTTTGAGGGTAGACCGGGACGAGCGGGTGTTGCTTACCGTACTGACCAAACGTATGGCCGAGGACCTGACCGAATACCTCGCCGAACACGGGGTACGGGTCCGCTACCTGCATTCGGATATCGATACGGTGGAGCGGGTGGAGATCATTCGCGACCTGCGTCTGGGCGAGTTCGATGTATTGGTGGGCATCAACCTGCTGCGCGAAGGCCTGGATATGCCGGAAGTGTCCCTGGTGGCCATTCTGGACGCGGACAAGGAAGGTTTCCTGCGTTCCGAGCGTTCGTTGATCCAGACCATCGGCCGGGCCGCGCGGAACCTGCACGGCAAGGCGATTCTCTACGCCGACCGCGTCACCGGCTCCATGCAACGGGCGATCGACGAAACCGAGCGCCGACGGACCAAACAGTTGGCCCACAATGAGGAACACGGCATTACCCCGATGGGTATTCGCAAGAGTGTGACCGACATTATGGAGGCGGGGCCGGTACCCGGGTCCGGCGCCCGTCGTCAGCGCAAAGAGGCTGTCGCGGAGAAGCGAGCCCGCTACGAGGTTGAGCAGGAGGGCGATCCCCTCAAGGCGGTGGCCAAGCTGGAGCAGGCCATGTACCAGGCCGCCAAGAACCTGGAGTTCGAAGAGGCTGCCCGCCTGCGGGATCAGATCGAAAAGCTGAAACACCGGGCTCTGTAATATGGCGGCGCAACAAACCTCGTTATTTGGTGACGTGGCGGACCCTGAACCGGAGGTATTGATCCGGGAGGACGGCGATGTTCGCCTGTATCGCAACTGGTGGACCCCAGAGGAAACCCGCCGGTTGTTCGACCAACTGCGCACTGAATTGGCTTGGCAGCAGACCCACATTCAGATGCACGGAAAACGGATACCGGTGCCCCGTCTGGATGTCTGGTATGGTGACCCGGGTCATCCGTATCGTTATTCTGGCGTCCGGTTCGACCCCGAACCCTGGACCCCGACCCTTGAGGCGATAAAAAGCGAGCTTGAGAGGCGACAGGGCTTGACCTTTAACAGCGTCTTGGCCAATCTTTACAGAACTGGACAGGACAGTGTGGCCTGGCATGCCGACGATGAGCCGGAGCTGGGTCGCAACCCGGTAATTGCCTCACTCAGCCTGGGCTCGGAGCGACGCTTTGCGCTCAGGCACAAAACCCGCAAGGATCTCGCGCCGGTTCGGCTGGATTTGCCCAGCGGTTCGCTGCTGGTCATGGCCGGAACCACCCAGCATTTCTGGCAGCACCAACTGGCGAAAACCGCCCGAGCCGTCGGACCAAGGATCAATCTGACCTTCCGAACGGTGTTTGGGCCGGGTGATGGGGGTTTATAATACGGGCTGATTCTGCGGATGCGCTTCGCTCCGATCTGTCGGGCCGATCCGCCCAATGGATGCTGCCGTGGCTCGCGCAATAACGGCGGATGCGGGCTTTGCCCTTATCCGCCCTACGGAGACTGCGGTGGTTGCGTAGGGCGGATAAGGGCAAAGCCCGCATCCGCCGTGACCTAATCGTTACCGCATGGATGTAATCGACAACAACTCTCGAGGGACCGAGCGTGAGACCGGTTCCCTCACGCCCCGCTAAAGTGCACCGGACGCCGGTGTCAGGAACCCCATAACAGACGTTTTGCCAAAAAAACGCCATAACAAAAATTGAATGTGTCAGGACCAAAAGCTGGGTTGGGGGCTAACGTTGACAAAGATTCTGGTAGTAGACGACCACGACCTGGTTCGCATGGGCATTGTGCGCATGCTGGCTGACGTGGACGGCTTTGATGTAGTAGGAGATGCCAAAAGCGGCGAGGAAGCCGTCACCAAGGCACGGGTGCTGGTGCCCGACGTTGTGCTCATGGATGTGAAAATGCCCGGTATGGGCGGTCTGGAAGCCACCAAAAAACTGCGGCAGATCAATCCCGAAGTGAAGATCATCGCGGTCACCGCCTGCGATGACAGTCTGTATCCCACCCGACTGATGCAGGCCGGCGCGGTCGGCTACGTCACCAAGGGGGCCGAATTCACCGAAATTACCGACGCCATCAACAAGGTGATTCGCGGTGACCTTTATATGAGTAACGCCATCGCCCAGCAGTTGGCCCTGAAAAATTTTGCCGGAGAAGGGGACACGTCCTCGCCGTTTGAGAAACTCTCCCAGCGGGAGTTGCAGACCGCCATGCTGATTGCCAATGGCCAGAAGGTGCAGGATATTGCCGATATTTTCTGTGTCAGCCCGAAAACGGTGAACAGCTATCGGTATCGGATTTTCGAGAAGCTCGATATCAATAGCGATGTGGAGTTGACCTTGTTGGCGGTGAAGCACAATTTCCTGGATCCGGAGGCGGTGGTTTAGATTTGGTTACGGCGGTTGCGGCGGATGCGGCCTTCGGCCTTATCCGCCCTACGCACACTGCCGTGGTCCGTGTAGGGCGGATAAGCGAAGCGCATCCGCCGTAACCACACCGACCGGCATCCGCCGTAACCCAAACCACGACATCCCCGCCAACCGGTGGTATTCTTCCCGCCCATGAACACACCTGATGTATTCGACCACAAACAATTCCTAGCCAACACCACCAAACAACCGGGCATCTATCAGATGTACGACGGTGGCGGTGAGCTGCTCTACGTCGGTAAAGCCAAAAACCTGAAAAACCGGTTGTCCAGCTACTTCCGCAGCTCCGGCCTGTCTCCGAAAACCGTGGCCCTGGTGGCGAAAATTCGTCAGATCGATGTGACGGTCACCTCGAGCGAAACCGAAGCGCTGATTCTTGAGCAGAATCTGATCAAATCCCACCGGCCGCCCTATAACATTCTGTTGCGGGATGATAAGTCCTACCCCTACATTTTTCTCTCCAGTGGCGAGACCTTTCCGCGCATCAGTTTTCATCGGGGCTCCAAGAAAAAGCGCGGTCACTACTTCGGCCCTTACCCGAATGTTGGGGCGGTGAAAGACAGCCTGAATTTTCTGCAGAAAACCTTTCAGGTGCGTCAGTGCGAGGACAGTGTGTTCAAAAACCGCTCGCGCCCCTGTCTGCAATACCAGATCAAACGTTGCACCGCGCCCTGTGTGGATTACATCAGCCCGGAAGACTACGCCGACGATGTGCGCCACACCCGCATGTTTTTGAGCGGGGATAGTGACACCCTGATGAAGGAGCTGGCGGACCAGATGGACGCCGCGTCCCAGGCGCTGGAGTTTGAGCGGGCGGCGGCGCTGCGAGATCAGATCACCGCGCTGCGCTCCATTCAGTCCCAGAATCTGATTGAAGAGGGGTATGGCGATCTGGATGTGGTGGCCGCCGTGCTGCAGGCGGGGTTGATCTGCGTGCATGTGTTGTTTGTTCGCCAGGGGAGAATTCTGGGCAGTCGCAGCTACTATCCGCAGGCGACACTGGCGGATTCAGAATCCGATGTCCTGACCGAATTCCTGCCACAGTTTTATCTGGCGAGCGAGGGCCGGGAAATCCCCCGGGAAATTATCACCAGCCACCCGGTGGCGGAGGCTGAGCTGATTGCCCAGGCGCTCAAGAGTGCCTCGGGTCGCCAGGTGACGGTCACTGACAAGGTGCGCACCCATCGTTCCCAGTGGGTGCAAATGGCGACCACGGCGGCCCAGCAGAATCTCACGAGCCGGGTAAACAGCCGTAAGAACAGTATGGACCGCTTTATTGCCCTGCAGGATGCGTTGGGTCTGGACGAGATGCCCCAGCGATTGGAGTGTTTCGATATCAGTCACAGCAGCGGTGAGCTGACCCAGGCGTCCTGTGTGGTGTTTGATACCAACGGTCCGCTGAAGTCCGATTATCGCCGCTTCAATATTGACGGTATCACCCCCGGTGACGACTACGCGGCCATGGAGCAGGCGCTGCAGCGGCGCTATACCCGGTTGCAGAAAGGCGAGGGCAAGCTGCCGGATATTCTGATTATTGATGGCGGTAAAGGTCAGCTCGGTAAGGCCGAGGCGGTACTGGCGGAGCTGGGTGTGAACAATGTCCAGTTACTGGGTGTGGCCAAAGGCACTACGCGCAAGGCGGGATTCGAGACGTTGTATTGGGCGGAGAGCGGTAAAGAGATTGTGATGTCGAGCGATTCGCCGGCGCTGCATTTGCTACAGCATATTCGCGATGAGGCGCACCGGTTTGCGATTACCGGACATCGCCAGCGGCGGGACAAGAAGCGGCGCACGTCCAGTCTGGAGGGGGTGCCAGGGGTGGGTGCCGGCCGCCGTCGGGAGCTGTTGCGTCATTTTGGTGGGCTACAGGAGGTACAGAAGGCCAGCGTGGCGGATCTCGCCAAGGTGCCGGGAATCAGCAAACGCCTGGCGGAGGAAATTTACGGCCATTTTCATGGGTAATGGTGGTTATATGACGTCCGGTTCGGCCCGGGGTATACCGCTTCGCG
>NZ_DFTP01000057.1:0-185 GCF_002381585.1 Marinimicrobium sp. UBA4209 | reverse complement strand
GAGCGGGACTTGAACCCGCACGATCTTACGATCTCAAGATTTTAAGTCTTGTGTGGCCGTTCTCGGGCGTCCTGCCCTTCACGGCACTCGTACATCCTGTACAGCGTCTACCAGTCTAGGTGGTGCCCGGAGCCGGAATTGAACCGGCACGACTGCAATAGTCGGCAGATTTTAAGTCTGCTGTG
>NZ_DFTP01000080.1:11153-16381 GCF_002381585.1 Marinimicrobium sp. UBA4209 | reverse complement strand
CTTCGCCCTTATCCGCCCTACGCTTGGCTGCGGAGGTTGCGTAGGGCGGATAAGCGAAGCGCATCCGCCGTAACCAGGGTTCGACGATCCTGAGCGAAGAAAGTCCGCCGCAACCCAAACTAAAGCATCAAACACCAAAGAAGATTTTAGGAACCCACTTTGAAAAAACTGCAAGCCATTCGAGGAATGAACGACCTGCTGCCGGATGAGAGCGGACAGTGGCAGTACCTGGAAAATACCCTCAAGTCCATCCTCCAGCAATACAGCTATCGGGAAATCCGTTTCCCGATCGTCGAGAGCACCGAGCTGTTCAAGCGCTCCATCGGTGAAGTGACCGACATTGTGGAGAAGGAAATGTACACCTTCGATGACCGCAATGGCGATAGTCTCACGCTGCGGCCCGAAGGTACCGCCTCCTGTGTGCGCGCCTGTGAACAGCATGGCCTGTTGTACAACCAGACCCAGCGGCTCTGGTACATGGGCCCCATGTTCCGCCACGAGCGTCCGCAGAAAGGCCGCTACCGTCAGTTTCACCAACTGGGGGTCGAAGTGTTCGGCATGACCGGGCCGGATATTGATGCCGAAGTATTGCTGCTCAGTGCGCGCATGCTGCGCGCGCTGGGTGTGGCCGACCAGGTCACGCTGCAGTTGAACAGCCTGGGCAGCAGCGAGGCTCGCGCCGCCTATAAAACCGCGCTGGTGGACTATCTGAGCCAGTACCGCGAGCAATTGGATGAAGACAGTCAGCGTCGCCTGACGTCCAACCCCCTGCGTATTCTGGACAGCAAGAACCCCGACACCCAGAAAATTCTGGATGGTGCGCCGGTACTGCTTGAGCATCTCGACGAAGCGTCTGCCGCCCATTTCGAGCACCTCAAAGCCATGCTGACCGAAGCCGGTGTTCCCTTTGAGGTCAACCCCCGTCTGGTACGAGGGCTTGATTACTATGGGAAAACCGCTTTTGAGTGGGTGACCGACGCCCTGGGCGCCCAGGGTACGGTATGCGCCGGTGGCCGCTATGACGGGTTGGTCGAGCAACTGGGTGGTAAGCCCACGCCGGCCATCGGGTTTGGTATTGGCCTCGAGCGCCTGCTGTTGCTGCTTCAGGCCACCGGGCAACTGCCCGAGGGCCTTGATCGTCGCACTCAGGTCTATCTTGTGGCGGTGGGTGAGGTACAATCCTCGGCCATGCGTTCGGCCGAACGGTTGCGCGATGCGCTGCCGGGGCTGCAGTTGCTGGCCCACTGCGGGGGCGGCAGCTTCAAGAGCCAGATGAAAAAGGCGGACAAAAGCGGCGCCGACATTGCGTTGATTCTGGGGGAGGACGAAGCCCGTAACGGCCAACTCTCACTCAAGTATCTGCGTGAGGATCGGCCCCAGGAAACACTGTCGCTGGACCAGACTATCGAGCAGCTACGGGCCTACTGGCCCGCGCTGAGCAACCTCTGAAACGAATTTTGACAATAACAGGAGTACAACGTGAGCGATCATCTGACTGAAGAAGAACAGCTTGAGGCCCTCAAGCGGTGGTGGAAGGAAAATGGCAAATGGATTGTGACCGCCGTGGTGATTGCGGTGGGCGGCTATTTTGGCTGGAATACCTACCAGGACCAGCAGCAGGCCAAGGCCGAAGCGGGCTCGGCGATATATTCTGAACTGTTGGAAACTTTGGCGGTCGAGGAAGGCAGCGCCGTTTCGGAAGACGATCGTGCGCGGGCCGGCGAGCTTGTTGAACAGCTCAAAACCGAGCATGCCAACAGTGCCTACGGCGCAAATGCGGCGCTGATTCGCGCCCGCTGGGCCGTCGATGAGGGTGACCTGGAAACCGCTGAAAGTGAGTTGCGCTGGGTTCTGGAACAGGAAACCGCGGAGGCAATCCAGCAGCTGGCTCGCCTGCGGTTGGCCCGGGTTCTGTCAGCTCGCGGACAACTCGATGACGCGCTGGCGACCCTGGAGGCTGGCACTCCCGCCGACAGCATTGCGGCCGAATACGCCGAAGCTCGCGGGGACATTCTGAGCGAGCAGGGTGACAACGACGGGGCGGCTCAGGCCTACCAGAGCGCACTGGACTCGCTTGACGCGCAGCAACAGAACCGCGTTCTGCTGCTGCAGATGAAACTGGATAATGTACAACCGGCCACGGCGGACGATACGTCGGGCTCCGAGGAGAATGCTTCATGAGGTTATGCGCAGTAGCGCTTTGTGCTTTGCTGTTTTCCGGCTGTGCGCTGTTTTCGAAAGAAGACGGTACAGAGCCGGTGGAACTGGTGGATTTCGAACCGACGGCGGAGCTGGACATTGTCTGGCGGAGCGGCGTCGGTTCGGGCACCGACAAGGCCGTGGTCAAGTTGCAGCCAGCTCTTGATGGCGACCGGATTTACGCGGCTGATGCCAAGGGTCGCGTGTTCGCCTTCAATCGCGCCAACGGCAAGCGCCTCTGGCGTCAGAAAACCGATGATGCCATTACCGGCGGCGTGAGCAGCAATGCCGGCGTGCTGCTCTACGGCACGGGCAACGGCGAGGTGGTCGCCCTGGCCAATGAGGACGGTAAGGAGCTGTGGCGCACCGCGTTGAGCAGTGAAGTGATTTCCGTTCCCCAGACCAATGGCACTGTGGTGGCCGCCCAGACCATGGATGGCCGACTGCACGCGCTGGATGCCGAGACTGGAGAAACCCGCTGGGCATACGATAGCCCGCCTCCGGTGCTGACGCTGCGGGGTACTGCTTCGCCGCTCATGACGGATTCGGCGGTGATTGCCGGCTTCGCCACGGGCAAGGTGATGGCTTTCAACCCGGATAATGGCCTGGTCCTCTGGGAGCGCCGCGTGGCTCTGCCGCAAGGTCGCTCCGAGATTGAACGCATGGTTGACGTGGATGCTTCTCCGCTGCTGCACGAAGGGGTGGTGTTTGCCGCGTCTTTTCAGGGCAACGTGACTGCTTTGGGCCGCAACAATGGCCGGCCCGTGTGGAGTCAGGAGGCCTCGACCCATAAGGATTTGTCCGCTGAAGGTCGCACTCTGTACCTCTCCGAGGCCGACAGTGTGGTCAAGGCCTTCAGTACCGCGACGGGTGAAATGCGCTGGCAGAACGATCAGTTGCTGCGCCGCCTCATCAATGGCCCCCAGGTCGTTGGTGACTACCTGGCGGTGGGGGATTATGACGGCTACCTGCATCTGCTCAAGCGCGATGATGGCAGCTTCGCCGCCCGCCGCCGCCTTGATCGGGGCGGTATTTCCGGCACCATGGTCACCGATGGCGACACCCTGTATGTGCAGACCGATGGCGGACGCCTGGTAGCACTTGAGGTCAAGCCTCGGGATTGATAGTTCCCTCGTTAACTGCCTCGCCGCCGACCTCCTGACCGGGGTTTCGGCGGCGATCTCGTTTATGGCTGTATAAAAAGTCCCCAATCCGCTATCCTAGGCGCCTTTGCGTTCTACCGATCTTCGATGCCTCCATTATGATTCCAGTTATTGCCCTGGTGGGCCGCCCCAATGTGGGCAAATCCACGCTGTTCAACCGTCTGACCCAATCCCGGGATGCGCTCGTGGCGAATTACGCCGGGCTGACCCGCGACCGGAAATACGGTGAAGGGCAGGCGGAAGGCCGCCGTTTTATGGTGATTGATACCGGCGGTATCAGCGGCGAGGAAGAGGGCATCGATAGCGCCATGGCGGGCCAGTCCCTGCAGGCGATTCAGGAAGCGGACATTGTGCTGTTTATTCTGGATGCCCGGGCCGGACTGACCGCGGCGGATGAAATGATCGCCCGGCATCTGCGGGTGCAGAACAAAAAGACCTATCTGGTCGCCAACAAGATTGACGGTGTAGACCCGGACCTGGCCCTGGCGCCGTTCTATGAGTTGGGGCTGGGCGAGATTTTCCCGACCACGGCCACCCATGGCCGGGGCGTCAAGTCCATGATGTCCGATGTGGTGGCCGAGCTGCCGGTTGAGGAAGTGGTACCGGCCCCGACCAATCAAGGCATCAAGATCGCGGTGGTGGGCCGGCCCAATGTGGGTAAATCCACGCTGGTCAACCGGATGCTTGGTGAGGATCGGGTGGTGGTCTATGATCAACCGGGTACCACCCGGGATAGCGTCTATATTCATTACGAGCGGTTTGAAAAGCACTATACCCTGATCGACACCGCCGGCGTTCGCCGGCGCAAAAACGTGTCCGAGTCGGTCGAGAAGTTCTCGATCGTGAAAACCCTCCAGGCCATTGACGATGCTCACGTCGCCATTCTGGTGATGGACGCCAGTGAAGGCGTGGTGGATCAGGACCTGCACCTGATGGGCAACGTCCTTGATGCCGGTCGAGGGCTGGTGATTGCTCTGAACAAGTGGGATGGTCTGGACGATGGCCACAAGCAATATGTGCGCAACGAACTCGAGCGCCGGTTGCGCTTTGTGGACTTTGCCAAAATCCATTTTATTTCCGCCTTGCATGGCACCGGGGTAGGGCACTTGTATGAATCCGTAGAGGGTGCCTACAAGTCCGCCACGGACAAGTTCTCCACGAATTTCCTGACCCGCATCCTGCAGGATGCGGTGCGCGAGCATCAGCCTCCCATGGTGCAGGGGCGCCGTATCAAACTGCGCTACGCTCACCCCGGTGGCCACAATCCGCCCATTGTGGTGATTCACGGCAATCAGACCGAGGCGGTGCCCAGTCACTACGCGCGCTATCTGGAAAAGACCTTTCGCCAGGTTCTGAAGCTCGAGGGAACGCCGGTACGGATCGAGTTCAAATCCAGCGAAAACCCCTTCGCCGGACGCCCCTCCAAACCCAAAAACCAGGGCGGGCGAGGGCCGGGTAACCGCGGTCCGGGCAGTAAAGGCGCCAAAGGCAAGTCGCCCTCAGGCCCCGGAAAAGAGCGCAAGGCGCCGCGTGGTCGACGCCCTTGATGCGTGCGGCGTGACATCATTCCCGGGGTAGACGAATGAGTAACCTGCTTCTGATTCTGGCGTGTCTTGGTATCGGTCTGCTATTGCAGCGATCGAGCCGGATGCCCCGGGATGCGGCCAGTGCGCTCAATCTCTACGTCTTGTATGTCGCGCTGCCGGCAATGATCCTCACCGAAATTCCCAAACTGACCCTGGATCAACGGGCGCTGTTGCCGGTGATCAGTACCTGGGTGGTGATGGCATCGACCGCCGCACTGGTCTGGCTGACGGCGCGCGGGTTCGGCTGGTCCCGTTCGGTGACCGGCGCCTTGATGCTGGT
>NZ_DFTP01000080.1:9132-11123 GCF_002381585.1 Marinimicrobium sp. UBA4209 | reverse complement strand
TGATGCTGGTGATCGTGCTCGGCAATACCTCCTTTGTCGGTATTCCCCTGATTCAGGCACTGCTCCCACCTGAAGCACTACCCTACGCACTGCTTTACGATCAGACCGGCACGGTGATCGCCCTGAATACCTATGCGGTCATTGTGGCGGCCTGGTATAGCGGGCAGGACACCTCCTGGCGTAAAGTCAGCCGCACCATCTTTACCTTTCCGCCGTTCGTGGTGCTGTTGCTCGCGTTTGCGACCTTCCCGCTGGATTACCCGCATTGGTTCACTTACGCCACCGGACGGATTGCGGAGAGCTTGGTGCCGGTGGTGATGGTGGCGGTGGGGCTGCAGTGGCAGTTGAAACTGGATAAGGAACACCTGCTCCCGCTGACCGTGGGTCTGGGGTATAAGCTGGTATTGATTCCGGCGATTGTGTTTGCGGTGTTCGCCGTGCTGGATCTGCACTCCGTGGCGGCGCAGGCGGTCGCGTTACAGACGGCAATGCCGGCGATGATTTCGGCGGGCGTGGTGGCTATGGCTCATGGTTTGGCGCCGAGGCTGGTGTCCACCATTGTCGGTTACGGCTTGTTGCTGTCGCTGGTGACCGTGCCGCTTTGGAGTCAGTTGCTGTAAGGGTGTGATTGTCGGCTTACGCGCGGTGCGCTAAGCCGACCTACTCGTGGCTCAGGAAGACCGTTCCGTAGGTCGGCTTAGGCCAAAGGCCGTAAGCCGACAACCACCTCGGGCGCGCTTAAGCTGACAACTCCCTCCCATTTACGCCTGATGCCAAAACGGCTGCCCGATGGTCGGCGTGCTGGGGCTGGCCGTCTGCCGGCGGGTCATCAATCCGGCTTTGAAGGCTTTTCGGCCGGCATCAATCGCGTCGGCAAACGCCTCGGCCATCAAGGGCGGGTTGTGTGCTTTCGCCACTGCGGTGTTCAGCAGCACACCATCAAACCCCATCTCCATCGCCTCGGTAGCCTGCGAGGGGGCGCCCAAACCGGCATCAATGATCAGCGGCGTGTCCGGCAAGCGCTCGCGCAGGGTTCTCAGATTGTAGCGATTGAGCAGCCCCTGACCGGTCCCGATGGGAGAACCCCAGGGCATCAACACCTCGCAGCCCACATCAAGCAGGCGCTGGCCTAAAATCAGATCGTCGGTGCAATAGGGCAGCACCTTGAAGCCTTTCTGAATCAATTGTCCGGCGGCATCGACGAGTCCAAAGGGGTCCGGCTGCAGATTGTAATCATCGCCGATGACCTCCAGCTTGACCCATTCGGTGTTGAATATTTCCCGGCTCATTTCCGCCAGGGTCACGGCTTCCTTGACCGTTTTACAGCCGGCGGTGTTGGGCAGTAATCGACAGCCGCTGCGCTGAATCATTTGCCAGAACGCATCGCCGCTGCCCTCGGTCGGGTTTTGCCGACGCAGCCCCAGGGTGACCACCTCGCAGCGCCCGGACTGAATCGCGTCCAGCATGCATTGTGGTGAAGGGTAGAGAGCGGTCCCCAGCAGAAACCGGCTGTCGAACGATTCGCCGTACAAAACCAATTGATCCTGAGACATGATCAGCCTCCTCCCACGGGCCGAACCACATCGACCTGATCGCTGCTTTGCAGAACCACCTGCGGGTACTGTGCCCGGGGTACAAATTCACTGTTGATGGCAACTGCCACTGGCTGGTCAGCATACTGCCACCGCTGCAGAGCGTCGCTCAGGGGCGTGTCGGCGGGCAGCTCAACCCGCTCGTTGTTCAGACTGACTATTATCATTGAGAGCGTTCCGGGAGAGATTCAATAAATGGGGTGCGAATTCGGTGTCGGCGCCTTCGTCGATCATCGCCATCACCTGATCGACCACCGCCGGTGCCAGCAGATAGCCGTGCCGGAAGAGGCCGTTCACCCGTAGCAGGCGATCTTCTCGAGTGATCCCAGGGTTATTGTCCGGCAATGCGGGACGCAGATTGACGGACTGCTCGACGATTCGCGCTTCGGAAAAGGCCGG
>NZ_DFTP01000080.1:3266-9106 GCF_002381585.1 Marinimicrobium sp. UBA4209 | reverse complement strand
AAAAGGCCGGCGCCAGGGTATACAGCGCGCTGCTCAATTCCAGTGACGATTGCAACGACATGGGCGAGCGATCTTCACTTTCTATCTGCGTGGCGCCAATCACAAAGTGATGGTCGGGTTTGGGGACGACGTAGAGCTGATAGCGCGGGTGCATCAACCGAATTGGCCGGTTCAGTGTCAGGTCCCGGGTCTGCACCTGTAATATTTCACCGCGCACACCGCGCAATTCCGGGAAGCCGGACTTGGCGCCCATGCCCCGGCAGTCAATCACCTGATCGAAACGGCGTGGGCCCGACGGCGTGTGTATCAGGCCGGACTCCAGCTCCACCTCGCAATCAAAGACGCAGTGACCGCCCAACTCCCGCAGGGCATTCCCGAGCGCGGTGAACAGGGTGCGATTGTCCAGATGCCCTTCGTTTTCCAGGAGAAGCCCATGCTGGAACTGGTCGTTCAGATCTGGCTCCAACGAGTGAAGCGCTGGGCGGGTCAACCACTGGTAACCCTGGGTGTCGCCGGTGACGTGGTACAGGTCCCGGTAAAACTGGGTCAGTTCTGACTGATCCTGGGGATGGGCCACCACCAGGCTGCCATTGAATTGCCACAGCGGGCGACGGTGCGCTGGTAACTGTTTTACCCACTGCGGCCACTGACGCAGGGCGTAGCGGCCCATATCGTAGATAAACCGGTCGGAGACGACCGCTTCGCTAAGCGGCGCGACCATCCCCGCCGCGGTCCAGGCGGCGGCCTGGGTGCCGTGTTCCGGGCCGCGATCAAACAGCATGACGCGGTGCCCTTTGCGGAGCAGCTGCCAGGCGATCAGCCGCCCGAGCAGGCCCGCACCGGCAATACCGATGGAAAGTTTTGCATGACTCATAAGACCTCAAACACAAAGGTATAGCGTGTGAGATCAGGAGTTTGAAGCAGGGGAAGGGGGCCAGACAGGGCCAGGCTCGCTTGTTTCCTCCGCAGGCATCAACCTGATCAGGTTCAACGGGTTTCGGTGTGACCGATCTCAGCCCCTTACGCAGGGCACCCCGACAAGTTCGTATTTATAGTAACCAGAGCGAAAGCCAGAATCAACGGTTACGGCGGATGCGTAGAGCGTGGTTACGGCGGATGCGCCTTCGGCTTATCCGCCCTACGCAAACCACTGGGGCCGCGTAGGGCGGATAAGCCGAAGGCGCATCCGCCGTAAATCAAACCGCTACTCCTCCACCCGACTGAGAATCTCCCCGGCCGCCACCCGCGTTCGGATCCGCTCCCCGGGCTTCACCTGCGCCGCATCCCGAATCACCTCACCGGCGTCGTTGTGCACGATGGCATAACCGCGCTCCAGCGTGTTCAGCGGACTCACCCCGTGCAACAATCGCCCGGCTTCGCTCAGTCGCTGGCGCTGCTGCTTCAAGGTCTGTTGCATCTGTCGGTTCAGCCGCTGGCGAAGCTGCTCGATGCGGGTTTGCCATTGGCGAAGTTGTGGCTCCGGCCGCTGCGCTTTCTGGCGAGCCGCGAGATTGTCCAGGCGCTGGCGTGCCTGCCCCAATCGCTGCTGCATGACGCGACGCAAACGCAGCTCCAGGCTGTCCAGACGCTGGCTTTGTTGCTGCAAACGCTCCCCGGGATGACGCAGGCGCTTGCTGAGATGTTGCAGATGATGTTGCTCGGCCTGCAGGCGGCGACGCGTCAGTTGGGTCAGGCGCTGCTCGTAGCCGCGAAACCTGACCAACCATTCGCTGGCGTCGGGCACCACCAACTCCGCAGCAGCGGAGGGGGTCGGCGCGCGCAGGTCGGCGACAAAATCGGCGATGGTGACATCCACTTCGTGACCCACGGCGCTGATCACCGGTAGGTCGCTGGCGGCAATGGCCCGGGCCACCACTTCCTCGTTAAACGGCCACAGGTCCTCCAGGGAACCACCACCCCGGCCCAGAATCAGTACATCAAACAGCCCCGATCGGTTGGCCAACGACAGGGCCTCAACAATCGCGGGAGCGGCCTCTTTGCCCTGCACGGGTACCGGCACCAGGGTGACCGGAATGCTCGGGAAGCGGCGCTGCAGCACGGTGAGAATATCCCGCACCGCAGCGCCGCTGGCCGAGGTGATCACGCCAATATGACGGGGCAGGGCGGGAATGGGCCGCTTGCGGGCCGGGTCGAACAGGCCCTCCTGCGCGAGCTTATGTTTGAGCGCCTCAAAGGCGCGTTGCAGGGCGCCGGCGCCGGCCTCCTCCATGTGCTCGGCAATCAGCTGATAATCGCCGCGGTTCTCATACAGGCTGACCCGGGCCCGTAACAGTACTTGCTGGCCCTGCTGTGGATTGAAGCGCACCTGCTGGTTGCGGCCGCGAAACATGGCACAGCGCACCTGGGCCTGATCGTCCTTCAGAGTGAAGTACCAGTGGCCGGAGGAGGGGCGGGCAAAGTTGGAGATCTCCCCCTCCACCCAGATCAGGGGCAGGTGGGTTTCCAGCAACTGCTTGGCGCGCCGGTTGAGTTGGCTGACAGAGAAAATCGGCCGTTCGGAGGTGGTTGTGGGGTCATTTTCAAACATGCTGGCATTATACCCAAACCGGACAGGGCTTATGTCGAAAATGACTGGTAAAACAATGACTTTTAACCGGTGATGGCAGTTTACCCACAGCCGTGTGGGCGGTATAATTGACGGTTTACTTATCTCAGGATAAAGGTTGGCTGTATGTTGCGTATTGCTGAAGAAGCCCTCACGTTCGACGACGTTTTGCTCCTGCCGGGCTATTCAGACGTCACGCCCAAAGACGTCTCACTGAAAACCCGGCTGACCCGCGGCATTCAACTGAATATTCCGCTGATTTCCTCCGCCATGGATACCGTCACCGAAGCGCGCCTGGCCATTGCCATGGCCCAGGAAGGTGGCATCGGTATCATCCATAAAAGCATGAGTATCGAAAAGCAGGCTCAGGAAGTCCGCCTGGTCAAGAAGTTCGAGGCCGGCGTGGTCAAAGATCCGATCACCATCGACTCGAACGCCACCATCAGCGACCTGCTGGCCCTGACCCGGCAGAACAACTTCTCCGGCTTGCCGGTGCTGGACAACGGTGACCTGGTGGGTATCGTCACCGGTCGCGACGTGCGGTTTGAAACCAACCTGGAGGCCAAGGTCTCCAGCATCATGACGCCGAAAGAAAAGCTGGTGACCGTCAAAGAAGGTGCCAGCAACGACGAAGTGCGCAGCCTGTTGCACAAGCACCGTATCGAAAAAGTCCTGGTGGTCAATGACAACTTCGAGCTGAAGGGCCTGATTACCGTCAAGGACATCAACAAAGCCGAAAAATACCCCAACGCCTGTAAAGACCCGGAAGGTCGCCTGCGCGTGGGCGCCAGTGTCGGCACCAGCCCGGACACCCCTGACCGGGTCGCCGCTCTGGTTCAGGCCGGTGTGGACGTGATCGTGGTGGACACTGCCCACGGCCACTCCAAAAACGTGATCGAGGGCGTCCGTCGCATCAAGAAAGATTATCCGGAGCTGCAGGTCATCGGCGGCAACATCGCCACCGGCGACGCCGCCAAAGCCCTGGTTGAAGCCGGCGCCGACGCGGTCAAAGTGGGCATCGGCCCCGGCTCCATCTGCACCACCCGCATCGTCAGTGGCGTGGGCGTACCGCAGATCAGCGCCATTGCCAATGTCGTGGACGGCCTGAAAGGCATTGACATCCCCATCATCGCCGACGGTGGCGTACGCTTCTCCGGCGACCTGGCCAAAGCCATCGTCGCCGGCGCCCACACCGTCATGATGGGCTCCATGTTCGCCGGCACCGAAGAAGCCCCGGGCGAAGTGGAACTGTTCCAGGGCCGCACCTACAAAGCCTACCGCGGCATGGGCTCCATGGGCGCCATGTCCCAGACCCAGGGCTCCAGCGACCGCTACTTCCAGGACGCCAGCCAGGGTGCTGAAAAACTCGTTCCGGAAGGCATCGAAGGCCGCGTACCCTACAAAGGCCCGCTCAACGCCATCGTCCATCAACTGATGGGCGGCCTGCGCGCGGCCATGGGCTACACCGGCAGCCACAACATCGACGAAATGCGCACCCAGCCGCAATTCGTCCGCGTCACCTCTGCCGGCATGGGTGAAAGCCACGTCCACGACGTACAGATCACCAAAGAAGCCCCGAACTATCCGGTAGGGCGGTAACACAGATTATTCTGGTTCAGGTTCTTACTGGTGTCGCCAGTGAATCTTGCGCAACACCAAGGGCCGATGCGGGGTATGGCCTTTAAAGACTCTCGGAGGCAGGGAGCCGACGAGAAGCCCCCAGGGATGGGTTCACGGCGGGTCTTTAAAGGCCATACCCCGTAGCGGCCCGGCTACGAAGCCCCATAGCTAGCTACGACGCTCAAACGAGCTCGCACCAACCAACATCAAGAGCCCCCATGACTCAAGACATCCACGCCCAAAGAATCCTCATCCTCGACTTCGGCTCCCAATACACCCAGCTCATCGCCCGACGAGTCCGCGAAATCGGCGTCTTCTCCGAAATCCGCGCCTTCGACATGAGCGACGAGGAAATCCGGGACTACAACCCCAACGGCATCATCCTCGCTGGTGGCCCCGAATCCGTCCACGCCGAAGGCAGCCCGAGAGCACCTCAAGCCGTCTTCGAGCTCGGCGTGCCCGTACTCGGCATCTGCTACGGCATGCAGACCATGGCCGAACAACTGGGCGGCTCCGTACAGGGCTCCAAAGTCCAGGAATTTGGCTACGCCCAAGTCAAGGTTCACGGCCAGACTCAACTGCTGCACGACATCAAAGACCACCTCGACCACAACGGCGACTCCCTGCTGGACGTCTGGATGAGCCACGGCGACAAAGTCATCAAACTGCCGCCGGACTTCGACATCATGGCCTCCACCCCGAGCTGTCCGATCGCCGGCATGGCCAATGAAGCCAAAAAATTCTACGGCGTCCAGTTTCACCCGGAAGTCACCCACACCCTTCAAGGCAAACGCATCCTCGAGCATTTCGTGTTCGAACTCTGCGGCTGCGAAGCCCTTTGGACTCCGGCCAAAATCGTCGACGACGCCATCGAAAAAGTGCGCGAACAAGTGGGCAAGGACAAAGTCCTGCTCGGCCTGTCCGGGGGCGTGGACTCCTCAGTGGTGGCGGCCCTGTTACACAAAGCCATCGGCGACCAGCTCACCTGCGTGTTCGTCGACAACGGCCTGCTGCGCAAAGACGAAGGCGACCAGGTCATGGAAATGTTCGCCCGTAACATGGGCGTGAAGGTGATCCGCGTCGACGCCGAAGACCAGTTCCTCGGCAAGCTCCACGGCGTGGACGACCCCGAAGCCAAGCGCAAGATCATCGGCAACACCTTCATCGATGTGTTCGATGATGAAGCCACCAAACTCAAAGACGTCAATTGGCTGGCCCAGGGCACCATCTATCCGGATGTGATTGAATCCGCAGCCGCCAAAACCGGCAAGGCTCACGTGATCAAATCCCACCACAATGTGGGCGGCCTGCCGGAAACCATGAAAATGCAGCTGGTGGAACCGCTGCGTGAGCTGTTCAAAGACGAAGTGCGAAAAATCGGTCTGGAGCTCGGCCTGCCTTACGATATGGTCTACCGCCATCCCTTCCCGGGGCCGGGCCTGGGCGTGCGCATTCTGGGTGAAGTGAAAAAAGAGTACGCCGATATTCTGCGCGAAGCCGATGCCATTTTTATTGAAGAGCTGCACAACGCCGACTGGTACCACAAAACCAGCCAGGCCTTTGCGGTGTTCCTGCCGGTCAAATCGGTCGGTGTCGTTGGGGATGCTCGTCGCTACGAGTGGGTCATTGCCCTGCGCGCGGTGGAAACCATCGA
>NZ_DFTP01000080.1:0-3213 GCF_002381585.1 Marinimicrobium sp. UBA4209 | reverse complement strand
GTGGAAACCATCGACTTCATGACCGCACGCTGGGCGCATCTGCCGTACGAATTGCTGGAGAAAGTCTCCAACCGTATCATCAACGAGATTTCCGGTGTGTCACGGGTGACTTACGATGTATCCAGTAAGCCACCCGCGACCATCGAATGGGAGTAGGCCGTCTTTTGACGGCCGTGCATGAATAACAGATAAACGAACCCGGTATTCACCCATGGGCAGAGCCTACCAGAACCGCAAAGAATCCATGTCCAAAACCTCGGACATGAAATCCAAAATTTACAGCCGTTACAGCCGTGAGATTTACATGTGCGCCAAGTCCGGTGGCACCGAGCCGACCGGCAATCTGGCGTTGGCGTCTCTGCTGGAGCGGGCAAAGAAAGAGCAGGTGCCCGCTCATGTAATCGATAAAGCGATCGCCAAGGCCGAAGGCGGCGGCGGAGAAGATTTTGCGGTAGCGCGCTATGAAGGGTTTGGGCCCGGCAACACCATGATCATTGTCGACTGCCTGACCGACAACCCCAACCGGACCTATGGCGATGTGCGCACCTGCTTCAACAAGGTGAAAGCCAAGCTGGGTGCTTCCGGCGCGGTCAGTCATTTATTTGACCACAGCGCGATTTTCCGTTTCTCCGGGCCGGACGAAGACGCGGTGCTGGAGGCTCTGGCGGACGCCGATGTCGATGTCACCGATATCGAGGCCGAGGAGGGCATCATCACGGTATTTGCCCCTCAGACCGAATACGCCAAAACGCGCAATGCCCTGAAGGAGGCCTTCGAAGGGATCGAGTTTGAGGTTGAGGATGTGCAGTTCATCCCTCAGATAACCACCGAGATCGCGGGCGAGGACGTCGAGCAGTTCGAGAAAATGGTCGAACTGTTGAACTTTCTGGACGATGTTCAGCGCGTTTTCCATAATGCGGAGTATTGAGGCGCGGTAACCGCGCGCTCAATCAGCAAGAGGAGAAAGGCGTCACATTCCTCCCTGGCTCCCTGTGCTACGCTTTCCGGATTGACCGGCACAGACAGGGGGCCCTATGCCGTACATCCACCATCAGCTCAACGGTGCCAGTGTCGGCTACTATGAGCTCAGCAACGAAACCCTGACCATCGGGCGCAGCGCCGATAATCACCTGGTTGTGGATGATGCCACGGTCAGTGGGCACCACGCCGTCATCGAGGCGACCGCTCAGGGTTTCCGCATCCGGGACCTGAACAGCACCAACGGCGTCTGGGTGAACGGTCAGCGGGTGCCCGAGGCGCCCTTGAGAGTTGAAGACAGCATTCGGGTCGGAACCCATGAGCTGCAGTACGCCGAGCAGATTTCCGACGAGCTGCAGCGCACCCTGAAAATCAAAAAAAGCTGGATTCCCGGCATTTACTACACCGCTGAGAAATAAGCCGTCTTCATGAGCGCTACCTTCACGGAACGATTGGCCGACGGACTGAGCCTGCGTGTGCTGGTACTGTTGCTAGGCGGCTGGCTGATCCTGCTCCCCCAATCCCTCCAATCGCCCTCCTGGCTTGATGCGATGCTCTTTGATGCCTCCTTGGCATTGACCCCCGAGCGGGTTCGTTACACTCATCCGGCCTCCCCATCGTCGACTGGCGGATGGTATTCGATCTGGCCCCAGGTTACCGACCGCTGGGCAGAGCAGGGGCTGTCCAGGCATTCCGGGGCGCTTCTCAATGGCGGTTACCGGACGCCCTGGTGGTTTTACCCGGCCTTCTCCGGTCTGATTCTGGCTCTGGCGGTTTATCTAATCTGGTTGACCCCGGTCATGGGCAGGGTGGCCGCGTTATTGATGACCGGGCTGCTCACCATAGGCCTGGTCGCGGGGCAGATTGGTGCCCAGATCAGTCAGGGGCTGTATCTGCCACTCGGGTTGGCGGTTCAGTACCTGTGGGTCGGACTGTTGCTGATCGGTGCGTATTGGCACCAGCGTCGCTGGTATCGCCAGGCGCAGTATCTGCGTCGTCAGTTGGGGATTGAGCGCTTTGATAACGGTCACTGGAAAGAAGCGCTGACCGCGCTGAAAGCCTGCCCCACCTCGGAGTCTATTCTGGATCTGCTCTACGACCAGGCCAGAGAGCACGAACGCCGGCAGCGCCGCCAGGAGGCGCTGGCCTGTTACCGGGAGATCGCGCGGCGCAAGCCCATGTACCGTGACGTAGCGCAACGACTCAAGGCGCTGGAGGCTCGGCAGGGGGCCACAGGCACCGCGAACCTGGCACAGACCCAGGTGCTGGAGGAGTTCGCCGTACCCCAGCAACTGGGGCGCTACCAGATCGAGCGGGAGTTGGGGCGTGGCGCAATGGGCATCGTCTATCTCGGGCGAGATCCCCATATTGCCCGGGAGGTGGCCATCAAAACACTGAATGTTGCGCCCTTCGATGCCGATGAGCGCGAGAGCCTGAAAAAACGGTTTTTCCGGGAAGCGGAAGCGGCGGGGCGGCTGCGGCACCCGAATATTGTGACGGTATACGATGTGGGACAGGAGCATGAGTTGGCCTTTATCGCCATGGATTACGTCCGCGGCGAGCCGCTCAGCGAACGCACGGCTCAATCCCGGCAGCTTCCGCTCGCCAAGGTCTATGAGCTGATGGCCACGGTCGCGGAGGCGCTGGCCTATGCCCACGAGCAGCAAGTGGTTCACCGGGATATCAAGCCGGGCAATATTCTCTATGACCCGGATGAAAACCGGGTGGTGGTGACCGATTTCGGAATCGCCCGGGTGGCCAACAGCGCCCGGACCCAGACCGGCGAGATTATGGGGAGCCCTCTCTATATGTCCCCGGAGCAGCTCAAGGGGGCGCGGGTAGGGCCAGCGAGCGATATTTTCAGTCTGGGCGTGACTCTGTACCAACTGCTGA
The DNA here is from genome assembly GCF_002381585.1 of Marinimicrobium sp. UBA4209. NCBI lineage: Bacteria > Pseudomonadati > Pseudomonadota > Gammaproteobacteria > Cellvibrionales > Cellvibrionaceae > Marinimicrobium > Marinimicrobium sp. UBA4209. The sequence goes on along the minus strand of NZ_DFTP01000080.1, from coordinate 342 downwards.
CCGGGGCGCTGCCATTTCGTGGCGATACGATTGCAGAGCTGAGCTATCAGATCGTGCAGAGCCGGCACCGGCCTCTGCGTGAGGTGCGGAAGGATCTGCCGCGCAGTGCCACGCGGATTGTGAACAAAGCGCTACAGAAAGAGCCGGAAAAACGCTATGCAACTGCGGCCGAGATGGCCAAGGCATTACGCTCGGCACTGGAGAAAGAGTTCTGATGTTCGCAGACAGTCTGCTGTGGCATGAAGTCCGGTCTACGACGGGGAATACCGTTTCAAGACACGCCGTACATACGGTCCCCTTCGCGCTCCAGACGCTTCGGGACACTTCCCACATCCATGTGGG
>NZ_DFTP01000119.1:6922-7124 GCF_002381585.1 Marinimicrobium sp. UBA4209 | reverse complement strand
CTGCAGGAGTACGAGCGCTTCAAAGAAGCGGCTGAGGACCTGGATGAGCTGCCCCGGGTGGGGCGCGAGGTTTTCCAGGCCAGCGCGGAGGCGCCAGACCGGAACCTGACCCGCCCCGACCCGGATGTCGAGCTCAAGGAGATTCTCCTGGCGCTGTCCGAGGTGTTGCGGCGGGCCGATATGTTTGAAAGCCACCATGTGG
>NZ_DFTP01000119.1:257-6723 GCF_002381585.1 Marinimicrobium sp. UBA4209 | reverse complement strand
ATCAAGGAATCCCTGGTGGAGATTGTCCAGAGCGAGCCGTTTGGCCCCATTCACGTAAAGGCCCGGGTGCAATAGCCATGCCCGGGTACTCCCGATCAATCAGTGTGAACCAAGCATGACCATGGAATCGACCCAGCTGCGCAATATTGTTGAAGGTGCTCTACTGGCCGCGGGACAACCGCTGAATCTCAATCGACTCAAAGCCCTGTTCGAAGAGGGTGAAGAGCCGGAAACCGATGCGTTGAAATCGGCTCTGGAAGCCATCGCAGCGGATTGCGAGGGCCGGGGGTTCGAGTTGAAGGAGGTCGGCTCTGGCTGGCGCTTCCAGGTGCGGACCGAGGTGGCGCCCTGGATCAACCGACTGTGGGAAGAAAAACCCCAGAAGTACTCCCGGGCATTACTGGAGACCTTGGCGCTGGTGGCCTATCGCCAGCCCATCACCCGCGGCGATATTGAAGAGATCCGCGGCGTCGCGGTCAGCTCCCATATCATCAAGACACTGACCGAGCGGGAGTGGATCAAGGTCGTCGGTCACCGGGATGTGCCGGGCCGTCCGTCCCTGTATGCCACCACCCGGCAATTTCTGGACTATTTCAATCTGAAAAGTCTGGACGAGTTGCCGAGCCTGGGTGAAATCCGTGACCTCAACGACATCAATGCGGCGCTGGACCTGGACACGGAAGCGGAGGGGAACAGCGATGACGACACGAATGATGATTCCGCTACTCAAGCGAGTCCCGAGGAAAACGTTGACGATAACGCGGCTGAGAGCCATGACCAGAACGACGGGGCTGAACACACAGCCGAGGCTGAAGCGGGTAGCGATGATCTCGACGAGACTCAGGCGCAGGCCGAGCCGGTGAACGACGAGGCCGAACCGTCCACTTCGGATGAGGTAGAGCACACGGAAGCCGCAGCAGACGAAGCGACAGAAGAGGATGTCGATGAGTCAGCACCGTCAGAAGCCTCTCAAGACCCCGACGGTGAGCAAGACCCGGAGGATGCGTCCACCGAGACCGAATACTATGAAGGTTCGCTGTTTGAGCGCGACGAAACGAATGATACAGACGCCGAGCCGCGTCAGAACCCCGAGGCAGACCAATCGTCCCTATGAGTAAATCGAAACGACCAGGCCCCTTTGGGCCGTCGAGCAACACCAGCAAGCCAGCAGCCCCCGGCAAGAGCGGTCGTGGCGCTCCGCCAAAGGCCGCCAAAGGCAAGGCACCTGCGGCTCCCCGGGAAAAAAAGCCCGTGGCTGAGGCACCGTTGGATGAAAAGCTGCAGAAAGTGCTGGCCCGCTCCGGGCTGGGCTCCCGCCGGGAAATGGAGCGCGCCATCGAGGCCGGTCTGGTAAAAGTCAATGACCGCCCGGCGCATCTGGGGGATCGAGTGACGCCCGATGACGCCATCTTTTTCAAGGGTGAGCGGGTTCAGGTGCGTACCCAGGTATCCCGTCAGCGGGTGATTCTGTACAACAAGCCGGAAGGCGAAATCTGTTCCCGTCAGGACCCGGAAGGGCGGCGCACCGTGTTCGAGAACCTCCCCGCGTTACAGGGCGAGCGCTGGATTTCGGTGGGGCGCCTTGATTACAACACCAGCGGTCTGCTGCTGTTCACCAACGACGGTGAACTGGCCAACAAGTTGATGCACCCCTCCTCAGTCATCGACCGGGAGTACCTGGTGCGGATTCAGGGTGCGGTGGACGATGAAATGAAGCGCCAGTTGGTCGAAGGCGTACTGCTGGACGACGGCGTAGCACGTTTCACCGATATTGTTGAGGGTGCCGGGGAAGGGCGCAACCGCTGGTTCTATTGCGTGGTGATGGAAGGGCGTAACCGGGAGGTTCGCCGCCTGTGGGAGTCCCAGGGGGTAAAAGTCAGCCGTCTGAAGCGCGTACGCTACGGGAATATTTTCATTCCCTCCCACGTCCGGGTGGGTCAGTGGATTGAGCTGAACGACAAGGAAATTCGGGATCTTCTGCTGACCGCGGGGATTGAGCGGCCCAAAGTGAGCCGTCTGACACCGGACGAACGAAAGCGCATGGAGCGACAGGAAAAGCGTCTGCGAGCCGGGGTCGGCAAGCGTTCTCCCGCCGTAAAACAGAAGAAGCCCAGAGCGCCCAAGGACAGTTGAGCTCAGCGGACTAGCTGAGCCCCGCCTGAACGCAGGGGGCTTCACCGGTGTGGCAGGTCAACTCCATGGCCACCCGGTTGCGCCCCTGGGCTTTCGCCCGGTAGAGCGCCTGGTCTGCCCGGTCGAACAGGCTGTGGATAGAGGTTTCACCCTCCGGTTTACGAGTGCTGACTCCGATGCTGACAGTGACCGAAAGTCGCTCCATGTCGGAAACCCAAGTCTGGACCGCTTTGCGCAATCGCTCTGCGAAGGTCTGGGCGCCGCCTGCATCGGTGCCACTGAGCAGCACGACAAACTCTTCGCCCCCGTAGCGATACACCAAGTCGGTTTCTCGACAGGCGTGGCTGATCGCTTTACCCACCTCTCTCAGAACCTGATCGCCCCGACTGTGGCCCCAGCGATCGTTGATCTGTTTGAAGTGATCCACGTCGACCAGCAACAGGGAAAATTCGCTGCCGCAGCGTTCTGCCAGGCGCAATTCCCGGTGAAGTGCGGCGTCGAGGGCGGCCCGGTTGCCCAGACCAGTCAGGGCGTCCACAGAGGCCAGGCGCACAGCATTCTGGTAGTTGAGGGCATTGCTAAGAGGGACCACCAGCAGGCTCAGCCACTCCTCCAGTCGCGCCAGCTCCATTTCGGAAAACCGACGATCCCGATAGAACAGCAGTGAACCGAGGGGCTGGCCGGAGCCGTGCAGCGCGTAATCACACTGGTGTCGTCCGGTATTGCCGATATCCACAATGCCCCCCGGCACCGGCGCTTCATAGCGCAGCCCTTTCAGACTCAGCAGTGGAGCCACCCCGTCATAGAAACGGGTGACCATGGTGCCCGGTTCCTGGGTGGTCATCAGGCGCTGCAACAGACCTAGTCGCTGCTCGGCAGCGTCTTTCTGGGGCGCACGAGGTTGTTGGCGATGTAGCGGTTGGGCGTCGTCTGGCATGAACGGGTTCGCTCTGTCTGTTGGTCACGTTTGCCGGGTAAAGGAAATACTCCGTAACGTGGTTCTCGAGTAGTCTCTCAAGCGATTTTTATGCCAGATTCAGAAAATGAATGTTAACTTGTTGTTTTTGTTGTAAAAAGCGAGGGGTTCGTTGACGGTTTTTGGCGTGTAAACCATCAAAATGCGATGTGGTGGCGGAATTTTGACAAGGTTTGCCGCCGGGCGGTCAAACCTTGCCGGTGCCGCCCGTTCAGCGCGCACGCTGCCGTCAGCTTTCGTTCACGGCCGGCAGGCAGACACGGACGCAAAGCCCGCCTTCCGGCTGGTTCTGCGCATCAATGGTGCCCTGGTGCAGCGCGACACTGCGCTGGGCAATGGCCAGCCCGAGCCCGTAACCACCGCTTTCCCGGTTGCGGTCCTCGTCCGTACGGTAGAAGGGCTGGAAGATGTCAGAAAGGCTCTCCGCCGGCACCCCAGGCCCCTGATCGCAGACCTGCACGCAGTAGTACGGATCGTCGGGCTTATGGGGTTTGTCGGCGCTGAGTGACAGGCGGACAGTCGAGGCAGGATCGGTGTAATGTAGAGCGTTGCGCAGGATGTTCTCGAACACGCCGACCAGCATGTTGCCGTGGGTCGGGACCAGAGCTTCGTCCAGCTCCGAATCCAGCACCAGGGTCACACCCTTGCGTCTCGCCTCGGCGCCATAGTTTTCCATCAGGGTTTCCAGCAGGGCCCGCAAGTCCAGGGTGTCGTCCAGCTCCCAGCCGCCGTTGTCGTGTACGGGCAGCGCCAGAATGTCGGAGATGACATCGCCCAGATAGTCGGCGGCTTTCTTGATCCGATCCAGTTCCTTGTCTACCGAACCATTGCTGCGCTGCTGGGCGATGCCGAGTGCCACCTGGAGTCGGGCGAGGGGAGAGCGAAGCTCGTGGGACACATCTTTGATCAGGCGCTTCTGCTCCAGCATGGCCTTTTCGAGCCGTTCGGTCATGTGGTCGAAATCCCGGCCCAGGCTCGCAATTTCATCCCGCCGTCCGGCAAAGTGGGGGCTGACGCGTACACTCAGGTCGCCATTGGCGATCTGCTTGGTGGCTTTCTGCAGAGTGGCAACGCTGCGGGAAAAATGTCGGGCAAGGAAGTAGCAGGCCACCCCGCAGATCAGAATCGAGACCAGCAGTAGAGGCCAGATGTTGCTGATAAACAGCTGCCACATGATATCCGCTTCGGAGGGGTCGTCGTGGGTGGACGACACTGTAATCACCTTGATCTTTCGGCCATCATTGAGCGAGAGGTAGCGGCCATAGATTTTCTGATGGCCTTCGATGTGCCGGCCGTAGGGCTTGATGCTGGTCAGCTCGGGAATGAGCGCTTGGACGCCCTGAGGCACCGGGCGATCCAACAGGTCCTCACCTTGTTCGTCGACAATATAGAAATACTGTGTGGACCAGCCGGGCATGGCCCTCATGTCCTGAATCAGTTCTTCGGTATTGCGGTTGATGGCCGAGCCGACCATCTGAAACAACAGGCGGCGGGCCGGGGCGTAGTCCTTGTCATAGCGGTGTTGGTGTAGCTTGGCGTCCGGCGCCAGATCAAACCAGTGCACCAGCACATTGGTGGCCACAATGATCGTGGCCGTGATCAGCCAGAAGGTGAAAAATACTTTCAGGTAAAGTCGTGTCATGCGGAGGCTAGGCCACCCTCGTGGGTATCGTTCAGGGTGAGCATATAACCGGCGCCGCGGACGTTGATGATCATTTCCCGTCGGGCTCCGGCACTGGTCAGCTTTTTGCGGATATTACTGACATGCACGTCGATACTGCGGTCGTAAGGGGTCAGTTTGCGGTTCAGCGCCTGCTCGGTGAGCTCATCCTTGCTGATCACTTGGCCGGCCTGACGAACCAGCAACTCCAGTACGCTGAACTCGGTGCCCGTCAGGGGGACATCGTGATCCTGCCAGTGGGCGCTTCGGCTGCCCAGGTGCAGGCGCAGTGCCTCCACCTGAAGGGTTTCGGCGCCGCCCGGTGACTGCACGGCACTACCGGCCCGGCGCAGCACGGCCCGCAGGCGGGCAACCAGCTCCCGGGGATCACAGGGCTTGGGCAGGTAGTCATCGGCCCCGATTTCCAGGCCTACGACCCGATCGATGGTGTCTCCCTTGGCGGTGAGCATGAGCACCGGGGTGGTGTACTTCTGACGCACCGTCTTGAGCACGTCAAATCCGCTGCGCTTGGGCAGCATCACATCCAGGATGATCGCCGCGTAATGGCCGCGGTTGACTTGCTCCAGCGCCTGCTCGCCGTCGTGGGCAACGTCCACTTCGAACCCCTCTGCAGTCAGATACTCGTTGAGTAGCTGGCAGAGTTCCTGGTCATCGTCGATCAGTAGCAGTTTCACCATGGTAGTGTCGGTTCTTGCCTCGTTTGAATGCCGAGTGTGTAGTGTGCTACAGCCTCCGCCGTCTGTCATGGCGTGGGACACAATTTAACCTTTTTTAACATGGCTCCCGCACTTGCCTGCCGGGGCCAGAATTGGGAGAATTCCCGTCCATCCGGAGTGATACCAGCAGAGGTGCATGTGGCGCAGATAGGCTTGTTTTTTGGAAGCGACGAGGGTAACACCGAACGGGTGGCTTACCTGATCCAGCAGTGTCTGGGCGAGGATGTGGTCGCCGTGCACGATATCGCCGATGTGACCCAACTGGATCTGGCGGATTACAACCAGATGATTCTCGGCATCCCGACCTGGGATTTCGGACAGATTCAGTCGGATTGGGAAGAGTTCTGGGATGATGTGGCGGAAGTGGACTTCAGTGGCAAGACCATCGCGCTGTTTGGCCTGGGCGATCAGTTTGGTTACGGTGACTACTTCCTTGATGCCATGGGAATGTTGCACGATGTGGTGGTCGCCGGCGGCGCCACTATCGTGGGGCACTGGCCCACGGAAGGCTATGATTATGAGGCGTCCAAGGCCGAAATTCCCGGCGAGGGCCTGTTTGTCGGCTTGGCTCTGGATGAAGATCAGCAGGAAGAACTGACCCTCAGCCGGCTGAATCTCTGGTGCGAGCAGATCCATCAGGCATTTGGGTTGACTACTCCCTTGAGCTCGCTGAGCGACGACTGACCTGATTCAGGTTTCAGCGATGAACACCGCCCGAATCGGAGCGGGATGACCCTCGGCGGTTCGGCTCGGATCGTCCGGGTCCAGAAACTCCGGCAGTGAGTGAAACCTCATCCAGTCAGTGGCGCGCTGCTCTTCCGTAGTGGTGGGGCAGAAATCGACCATGCGCGGGCTCCGGAAGCCGGCTTTGCGCAGCCAGCTCAGGAGACTGGGGCCGCTGGGTAAAAACCACACGTTATTCATTTTGGCGTACCGGCCTTCGGGCACCAGCACCTCACC
>NZ_DFTP01000119.1:0-161 GCF_002381585.1 Marinimicrobium sp. UBA4209 | reverse complement strand
CCTTCGGGCACCAGCACCTCACCCAGTCCGCCTTCGATCACCAGCGTCTCCAGTACCACTTGACCGCCAGGGCGCAGCGCCTCTTTCAGCTCCCGAAGGTGATCCATGGGGGAGCGCCGGTGATAGAGAACACCCATCGAGAACACGGTATCGAAGGCCTC
>NZ_DFTP01000036.1:0-26110 GCF_002381585.1 Marinimicrobium sp. UBA4209 | reverse complement strand
CGAAGCACGCATCCGCCGTTACCCAAACTTCGTTACGACCGCGGCATACTCCAACCGCCCCCCATCGCTTTGAACAACGTCGCCGTCGCCGCCAACCGGTCACTCATTGCCTGACTCAACGCCAACTCCGCGTCGAGCAAACCGCGCTGTGCGTCCAGTAACTCATAAAAGCCGATACTCCCGGCGTCGTATTGCAACTCCGCCAGTTCGAGTGTTTCCTCAATCGCTTCGGCCTGGCGACGCACCGCCTCTACACGACGGTCGGAGGTTTGATAAATGACCAGGGCATCCCGGGCGTCACGAAAGCCATTGGTAATCGCCAATTGGTATTGCGCTTCGGCCTGGGCAAGTTGCGCCTCGGCGCTTTCGATCCGCGAACGGGTGCGACCAAAATCAAACAGCGGGCCGGCCAGGTTGGCACCCACGCTCCACATTTCCGCGGGCGCGGTGAACAGGTTGTCGCTATCGAGCGCCACGCTGCCGCCCAGCGCCTGGAGGTTCAGGCTTGGGAAGCGCTGTGCCTTGGCGACCCCCACGCGGGCATTGGCCGCCACCAGAGCCTCTTCCGCCGCGCGAATATCCGGGCGACGTTGCAGCAACTCTGAGGGCAGAACCGCCGGTACGCTGTCGGGCAACTCGATCTCGGTCAGCTTGGCGTCACCGAAATCCAGTTCACTCAACAACTCCCTGGGACTGTAGCCCACCAGCATGGCCAGGGCGCTGCGTAACTCGTGTACGCGCTGCTCCTGTTGTGGCAGGCGGGCGCGGGTACTTTCCAGCGAGGCGCGCGCCTGGCGAATGCTCAGTGGGTTGCTCGCGCCACTTTCGTAGCGCACTTCTTCCAAGGCCAGCGTTTCCTCGCGTGTTCCCAGAGTTTCCCGGGTGATCGCCAGTTGCTGCTCGGCGGCGCGCAGGTTGAAGTAGGTGGTGACCACGTCGGTGATCAGGTTCAGGCGTACCGCTTCGGTGCCAAACACCGATTGCGCCAGCAGTGCGCTGGCCGCTTCGCGTTCGCGCGCCAGACGGCCCCAGAGATCCAGCTCATAACTTAGCACACCGTTTACCGAGAATTGGTTGCGGATTTGGCCGCCGCCCAATTCGGGCGGCATGACGGCTGCTGAGCCTTGCTCCCGAGTGGCGTCTGCCTGGGCGTTGAGTGACGGCCAGCGATTGGCTTTGCTGAAACCAAGTTCCGCGCGGGCCTGTTCGATCCGTTGGAGCTGCACTTGCAGCTCCAGGTTATCGTCCAAAGCGCGCTCGACCAGCGCATTCAGCGTGGCGTCGTCGAAGCGGGTCCACCACTGTTGCCAGTCGCCGGTGTCTTGCCCGAGCAGTTCGTGCTCGGGCCACTGATCGGGCAGGTCCGGTGTCTGAGCCTGATAATCCGGGCCCAGGGCGCAGCCGCTGAGCAGAGCGATGGCGGCGGCCAATGAGGTGAATTTACGCATTGTGCTCACCTCCGTTACGTTGTTTGCGGTTTTCATTCCAGGTCACCAGATCTTCCAATACTTTGTACGTCAGCGGTACGAACAGCAGTGCCAGAGAGCTGGCCAGTACCATCCCGCCGACCACGACGGTACCGATCTCCTGGCGACTCGCGGCACCGGCACCGGTGGCGAAGACCAGGGGCAGCGAACCGATGATAAAGGTCGCGGCGGTCATGATGATGGCGCGGAAACGCTGCCGGGCGGCGGTCATGGCCGCTTCGGTGGAGCTCATGCCTTCACGGCGGTTCTGCGCGGCGAACTCGACAATCAGAATGGCGTTCTTCGCCGCCAGACCGATCAGCACCAGCAGGCCCACCTGGAAGTAAATGTCATTCGGGTAGCCGCGCAGCAGCGATGACAGTGCCGCCCCAAGAACCCCAAAGGGAATGGCGGTGGCCACGGCAATCGGCAGCGTCAGACGCTCGTACTGTGCGGCGAGAATCAGAAACACCATCAGCAGCGCCATACCGAAGGCGGCGGTACCGGAACCGGCGGCGGCATCCAACTGGTAGGCCTCGCCGGTCCAGCCGATCTGAATGTTGGCGGTCTGACCGATGTCGTTCACCACCGCTTCCAGAGCGGTCTTGGCCTGGCCGGTGGTAAAGCCCGGCGCCGGGTCGGCCATCAGTTTGGCCGCCGGATAGATGTTGAATCGGTTGATGATGTCCGCCCCGGCGGTGCGCTCCAGTGTGACCAGTGAGCTCAGCGGAATCCGCTCGCCACTGTTAGAGCGCACGTAAATATGACGCAGGTCGTCGGCCTGGTTGCGGTACTCGCCCTCGGCCTGCATGTTCACTCGCCACAGGCGACCCTGGTAGGAGAAGTCGTTGATGTAGGAGGAGCCCATGGTGGCTTGCAGTGTGCTGAACACCGTGTTGATGGGTACACCCATCGCTTTGGCTTTTTCCCGATCGACTTTTGCATCGAAACGGGGAATGGAGGTGTCCAGGGTACTACGCGCATTGGTCAGCTCCGGGCGAGCATTTGCCGCGGCGATAACCTGCTGCGTCAGTTCGTTGATGCGCTTGGGGTCGGAGCTGTCGCGCACCTGCAGGTAGCCTTCCACACCACCGGTGAGGGACAGCCCCTGAATGGGCGGCGGGGTAAAGGCAATAACATTGGCTTCCTGAATGCCCATGCCCATACCGATCACTTTGCCCGCGATATCCGAGGCAGCCTGTCCATCACCTTGACGCTCATCCCAGGGGGCCAGATTAATAAAGCCCGCCAGGGCATTGCTGCGCAGTGAGCCGGCCACAATGTCGAAGCCGGCAAAGGCGGTGAAATCCTGTACTTCATCCAGGGAGAGCACCTGTTGCACCAAACGGTCGCGTGCTTCTTCTGAGCGTCCCAGCGCGGAGGCCGGAGGCAGGTGAGCCACTGCGAGCGCCACGCCCTGATCTTCCTGGGGTACCAGGCCGGAAGGCATGCGGCTGAAGGAGAACACAGTGACGACGCAGAAGAAGGCCAACAGACCCAGGCCAATGACCCAGTGCTTGAGCAGCTTGCCCACCAGATTGACGAAACCGTTGGTCAGGCGCTCAAAGGCGTTGTTGAACAGCTGGAAAGGTTTGCTGACATCGTGGGCTTCTTTATCCAGCAGCAGGGCACACATGGCCGGCGTCAGGGTCAGTGCCACTACGCCGGACACCACCACCGAGACCGCAATGGTCACCGCAAACTGTCGATACAGCTCACCACTGAGGCCGCCCAGGAAAGCCACCGGCGCGAACACCGCCACCAGTACCAGCGTGGAGGAGATTACCGCTCCGGAAACCTGCTTCATGGTTTCGATGGAGGCATCGCGGGCTTTCATGCCCTGCTCGACAATCAAGCGTTCGACGTTTTCCATCACGATAATGGCGTTGTCCACCACGATCCCGATGGCCAGCACCAAGCCAAACAGGGTCAACATATTTACCGAGAATCCCATCGCCTGCATGCCGGCGAAGGTGCCGATCAGCGAGACCGGAATGGCCGCCACGGGAATCAGGGTGGCGCGAATGTGCTGCAGGAACAGGAAGGTCACCAGGACAACCAGCACCACCGCGATCAGCAGCGTCAGGATCACCTCGTTGACCGATACCTGGACAAACTCCGTGGTGTCGTAGGGCACCTTGTAGGCCATACCGGCCGGGAAATCTTTGGCGATTTCATCCAGTGCGTCATAGAGCCGCTCGGAAGTTTCCAGAGCATTGGCGCCGGGCTGAAGGTAAACCCCCATCGGCACCGCCGACTCACCGTTGTAGGTGGCGGAGAAGTCGTAGCGCTCGGATCCAAGCTCCACGCGCGCCACATCTTTCAGGCGCAGGCTGGCGCCCTGGCTGTCGGTGCGCAGTGCAATCTGTTCAAACTCCTCCGGTTCTACCAACTGGCCACGGGTTGAAACACTGAAGGTAAAGGCCTGATCCTCCGGGGAGGGTTCCGCCCCGATTCGACCCGCCGCATACTGCGCGTTCTGATCCCGAATGGCAGCGCCCACTTCGGCCGTGGTCAGGTCGTATTCCGCCAGCTTGGCCGGGTCCAGCCAGATGCGCATGGAATAATCCTGCGCACCGAACAGCGATGCATCACCGACGCCTTCCAGACGCACCAGTTCGTCCAGCACGTTGAGCAAAGCGTAGTTGCTGATATCCAGGGTGCTCTGAGTACCATCTGGCGAGTAGAGCACCGGCACCATCAGGATGTTGGTTGAGCGAGATTCCACTCGCACACCCAAGTCTCGGACAATCTGCGGTAGTCGCGGAGTGGCCGCCTGAACCCGGTTGTTGACGTTAATGGCGGCCTGATCCGGATCCGTGCCCATGGCAAAGGAGATGGATACCTGCAGGGTACCGGCATCGGTGCTGGTGGACTCCATGTAGATCATGTCATACACACCGTTGATTTCCTGCTCCAGTGGGGCCGCGACCGATTCGGCCAAGACCTCGGCGCTGGCACCGGGGTAGGTGGCGCTCACCACGACCTGTGGCGGTACCACGTTCGGGTACTGCTCAACCGGGAGCACCCGCAGAGAGACAATCCCCGCGATGATAATAATGATCGAAATGACCGACGCGAAAATCGGCCGGTCAATAAAGAAGCGCAACATCAATTAACCCTCCTGGTCGCTGGCATTTTGGTCGACGTTGGTGACTTGCACGGCGGCGCCGTCACTCAGTGCCACCTGACCATTGATCACCAACTGGCTGCCGGCCTCGAGTCCTTCAAGGATGAGCTGGCGACCATCGATTACCGGGCCCAGCTTCACGGTGTGGGCGGCGGCGGTGTTGTCTTCATCGATGGTGAACACTTGAGGGCCTTCCGGGCCCTGGCCCACGGCGGTGGGGTCCACCAGGATGGCGTTGTCGTAGTCCGCCAGAGCCAGGCGAATGCGCACAAACTGGCCGGGAATCAGCTCGCTGTCCGGGTTGGGGAAAACCGCGCGCATCTGCACACTGCCGGTCATCGGGTCGATGCGACGATCGGCGAAATCCACCTGGCCGGCGCGGGCATACTCACTGCCGTCGGGCAGCACCAGGCGGGCCTCTCGCTCGGAGTCGTCGTCCCGGAGCGCTTCACGGGCGACGCGCTGGGCGGTGGCGTCTTCCTCGGGCAGAGCGAAATAAATGTGCACCGGGTCGTGCTGAACAATATGGGTCAGAACGGTGCCGGCCTCTACCAGGTTGCCCTCGGTGAGCGCTTCCATACTGGTCAGGCCGGACACCGGGGCCTCTACCCGCGAGTAGCGCAACTGGCGACGGGCATTGCTCAGGGCGGACTCGGCCGCCTCCAGGCGGGCATCGGCGGCGCGGCTGTCGGCGCGGGCCTGATCGCGCTCGCGCTCACTGACCGCATTGCGCTCGAACAGACCTTTCACCCGCTCCCATTCGCGCTCGGCACGCAGTTGCTGAGCCTCGGCACTGGCCAGCTCGGCTTCGGCGGCTTTTACCGCGTCCTGATAGGTGTCGGGCTCGATCTGAAACAGCGTCTGCCCGGCTTCCACCGCCGTGCCTTCTTCGTAATTGCGCGACTCCAGAATACCGGACACCCGGGCGCGCACACTCACTTCGGTGGCGCCGCGTACCCGGCCCGGGTACTCCACCTGATGTTGCGCGGCTTGCGCCTGCACTTCGGTGGTGGTCACCGGTGAGGGTGGGCGCTCCTGCTGGCCACCCTGCTCGGAGCTACAGGCACTGACCAACAGGGCAAGCGCGGACAGGGCCAGGCCCCGGCGCAGTAATCCGGCGGATGGACGGGAAGTGGGGTACATCATGGTAATAAGCTCCGTTTGATAACAGCGTTAAAAACAAAAAGGTAAAGAGAGTGGCGCCAGTAACGGCGGTCAGTGCTTGAGAATGCCGTGCAGGTAAATATCGAAAATCCGGTCAAAGCGCTCACTGAGCGGTCGACGGGGCAAGGGCGTGTGGCTGAGCACCACCGCGCCGTGCATCATGTCCCCGCACACCTCCATCCACTCCTGGGCGTCGATATCGCGCACCGGGTGGCGCTCGGCGATGCGCTCGAACATGTCGACCCAGTCCTCGCGCCCGGCGAGCATGTAGGAGAAGTACAGGGAGTTCTGGCATTCGCTGCGAAATTCCGCCCGCTCCTGAATGAACAGCTCAATCAGCTCCGGGTTCTTCTCGAAGTACAGCAGGTAGGCGCGCATGCCTTCGCGCAGCTGCTCCAGCGGGTCCTCGGGTTGCTCGCGAGCGTGCTCGATGGAGGCCTTGAGAGTCTCCAGATTAAAGCGCAGGGCCTCGGTAAACAGCGCCTCTTTGGTGGGGAAGTAACGGTAGACCGTACCTTTCCCGACCCCGGCGGCATCCGCCACGGCCTGCATATCGGCCACCTGGTAGCCCCGCTCGGCAAAAATACGGGTGGCTACGGTCAGAATCTCTTCGCGCCGCTGCTCGGCGGATTTGTGCACGCGTTTGGGCTTTTCCGGGTCGGTCATAGGGCTCTCGCTAATAGGACGGACTGGTCAGTCCGTTAATGATACGAGCCAGCACGACTCCGGATCAATCAAAGGAGTGTCAATAAACGTTAAGTCAGGGAGAGTGGTGGGCCCTGCTGGACTTGAACCAGCGACCAATCGATTATGAGTCGACTGCTCTGACCAACTGAGCTAAGGGCCCTATAGGGGAGGCGGGCATTATAAAGACAAGGGGCGAGTGTGACCAGCCCAAAGCGGGTCGTTTGATCTGCTTGTAGAGCCGGGACGGATACTGTGCTACAAATAAAGGAGACGAATGAACTGGCGGCGGTATCCTCCAGTCCAAGAACGGACCACGCAGGTGCAGCCTGCGGGCATTAACCAGAAAGGTGGGAATATGGCGAACGATGAGCATTCAACACCGGAAGCACAGCCGGGTAATCGAAAGCCCACCGCGACTATCGCCCTGGTCGTTATTGTCGTGGTGGTGATTGTGGCTCTGAGCCTGTACTTGTTTGGCCGGGAAGATGAGCCGGAACCGACACCGGAGCCGGCCCCTCCGGTTCAGCAGCCCGAACCGGAGCCTGAGCCAGCGCCCGAACCGGAACCTGAGCCGGCGCCTGAACCCGAGCCGGAACCTGAGCCCGAGCCGGAACCGCTGCCGGAGCTGGATCAGAGCGATGAGCCAGCGCTCAATGAGCTGGAAGAAGCCACCGGCAATGACGACGTCGAGCGTCTGCTGGTCAACGAAGAGTTGATCCGCAAGGTGGTACGTGCCGCGGCGGCCGCCCGTGATGGCAAAGTGGTGCATGAATATCGCCCGGTGGTATCGCCACCGCCGCCCCTGGCCGTGGCGAAGGTCGGTGAAGCCCGTACCGACGCCGAGCAGGAATATCGACTGCTGGAAGAGAACTTTCAGCGCTATGATGCCTACGTTGCGCTCTTGACCGAGAGCGACCCCGAGCAGGTGGCAGGCTGGTATCAGCGCTACCGCCCCTTGCTGGAGGAGGCGTTTGATGAGCATGGCGTCAATAATGGAACCTTCCACGAGGTCGTGCTCAACACCATCGATGAGCTGTTGGAGGCGCCGGAGCCCCCCGGCGACATTCGTCTGCACCGGCCCAAAGTCTTCTACGAGTACCGGGACCCCGAGCTGGAAGCGCTGACGGACTTGCAGAAGTTGATGATTCGCATGGGGCCGGAGCATCACCGGGCCGTCAAACAGGCTCTGCGGGCCCTGCGCGATGAACTGGAGGCGCTGCCGGAGTCTGAGTGACCGGCTGGGCATGTTGGAAGAGCGGACCGGGCCGATGTCGCATCGGCCCGGTTTTTTTGTGGTCAGGGAAGGCAAAAAATTTGTTTGACAACGTTGTCCCGAGCAATTACAGTGAGTCTTCCAGTATTGTTCGCTGGAACTCTCTCTCACCTCTTGCGGGGTCGGCGGCGAAGCCCGCCCCCGCTTTTTTCAGCGGTGGGTTGTGATACAGAATAAGAGGTTGTTTTATGGTCAGTGCCCCAACCAATGAGCACTACTTTCTGGGAATTGATGGTGGCGGCAGCAAGTGCAAAGCCAGCATAGCGGACGCCCGTGGGCGGGTCCTTGGCAGTGCTCTGGCGGGGCCGGCCAACCCCCTGCACGGCGTTGAGCAGACGTTGCAATCCATCGAGAGTGCGGCGCGCCGCGCGCTGAGCGATGCTGGCCTGCCGACTGAAACCCTCGGCCGTCTGGTGGCGGGCGCGGGGCTGGCGGGGGTGAATCTGCCCAGTCTTTATCGGGTCATCAGTGACTGGCCCCACCCCTTTGCGGCGCTTCATCTGACCACGGATTTGCGTATTGCCCTGCTCGGTGCCCATCAGCAAGACGAGGGGGCGGTCATCGTCACCGGGACCGGTTCTTGCGGTTATGTCCGCACCGCCGGCGTGGATCACCTGTTGGGTGGGCACGGCTTTCCCTATGGCGATCAGGGAAGCGGCGCCTGGATGGGACTGGAAGCGATCAAGGCGGTCCTGCTGGCGTCCGATGATCTCGGTCCAAAAACCCTACTGATCGAGAGTGTGGCGGAGCTGCTGCAGGCGCGGGGTCTGGCGATTGTCGAGCGGATGTCCGGCAAGCCATCCAGTGACTACGCCCGTCTGGCGCCGCTGGTCTTTGACGCCGCCGAGGCCGACGATCCGGTGGCGCTGGATATTCTTCGCAGCGGCGCGCACTACATCAGCGCCATGGCGCGCAAGCTGCTGGCGTATCAGCCGCCGCGGCTGTCACTGATTGGGGGGATGGCCGGGCGTCTGGAGACCTGGCTGGATCGGGATGTGGCCGAGCAATTATCCCGCCCCCTCGGGCCACCGGAAGCGGGAGCGCTGTTGTTTGCGCGCCAGCAGAGCGCACTGGCCAATACCGCCTGAACGCCATCAACACAATACGATAACAATTCTGAACGTCGATTCGCGAGGCTGCTATGACCACTGACACCACTGCCCGGGCTCCGGCCACTTCCAGTGCCCTCATTCCGATGACCATTATCGGGGTGCTGTTTTTCGTGTTTGGCTTTGTCACCTGGCTGAACGGTGCACTGATTCCCTTTCTGAAAATCGTCTGTGAACTCAATGAGTTTCAGGCACTGTTTGTCACCTTTGCGTTTTATATCGCCTATACCGTCATGGCGCTGCCCGCCGCGCTGGTATTGCGCCGCACCGGGTACAAGACCGGGATGGTCATCGGGTTGGCGGTGATGGCGGTGGGCTCGCTGGTGTTCATTCCCGCCGCCCAGTCCAGTCACTATGCCGTGTTTTTGTTGGCGCTGTTTATTCTGGGCACCGGGTTGACCTTGCTGCAGACGGCCGCCAATCCCTACATTGTGTGTATTGGTCCGCGCGAGAGTGCCGCCATGCGGATGAGCATCATGGGGCTGTTGAACAAGGCCGCCGGTGTGGTGGCTCCGGTGGTGTTTACGCTCTGGGTACTGACCGGCATGGACCAGTTCGATGAGGATGTGCTGTTGGCATTGAGCGCCGAGGCGCGTGCGGAACGCTTGGCGGAGCTCTCGAATCGCCTCGTGGTGCCCTATCTGTATATGGCCGGAGCGCTGCTGGCCTTGATGCTGTTTGTGCAGTTCTCATCCCTGCCGGAGTTGAACGTCGACGCCGAAAGTGACGATGAGGCCGGCGATAAGTTGGGCATCCTCAATCATCCCCAGGCGATTCTGGGTGCGATCGCGCTGTTCATGTACGTCGGGGTGGAAGTGATCGCCGGCGATACGATCGGGCTCTATGGGCGGCGAATGGATGTAGCGCACTTTGGTTCACTGACGGCCTACACCATGACGTTTATGGTCATCGGGTATGTGGTCGGCGTGCTGTGCATTCCCCGTTTTCTGAGTCAGGCCAGGGCGCTGACCGGGTCCGCCATTTTCGGGGTACTGTTTACCGTGGGGGTGCTGACCGGGTCCGGCGATAGCGACTGGATTGCTTCTATTCTTTTTGGCTGGCTGGGCATTCCCACGGTACCCAATACGGTCATGTTCCTGGCGCTGCTGGGGCTGGCCAATGCCTTGTGCTGGCCGGCGATCTGGCCCCTGTCGCTGGCGGATCTGGGCAAGTACACCAGTGTCGGCTCGGCGCTGTTGATCATGGGGATTGCCGGCGGTGCGGTGATCCCGCTGCTGTACGGCCATTTTGCGGAAAGCACCAGCAATCAGGCGGCCTACTGGGTCATGCTCCCCTGCTACGCCTACATTCTGTTTTATGCCCTGAAAGGGCACAAGCTGCGCCGCTGGAAATCCTGAGCGGCGCTTCCCCCTCTCCTCTGCTTGGCCGGTCCGCACTGTCGCGACCGGTCACTTTTTTGAGGTGTCTCTATGTCTGAAACTTCTGCCAATCGACGTTTCCTTGCCCTGGATGTCATGCGCGGGCTGACCCTCGCACTGATGATTCTGGTCAACACGCCCGGCTCCTGGAATGCGGTGTACGCACCGTTACTGCATGCCGACTGGCACGGTGCCACGCCCACGGATTACATCTTTCCCTTCTTTCTTTTTATCGTCGGTTCGGCCCTGTTTTTCTCGAGCCGTTCGCGTACCGCGCAGCCGGTGTCGGCGCGGTTGCTGAATATTGTGCGCCGCAGTGCCCTGATTTTTCTGATCGGTGTGTTGCTCAACGCGTTTCCGTTTACGGAAGGTGTGGCGACGCTGCGCATTCCGGGCGTGCTGCAACGAATCGCGCTCGCGTACCTGTTGGCCGCACCGATTGCCCTGTTTGTGCCGGGGTTGTGGCGGGCCGTGATCATGGTCGGCCTGTTGCTCGGTTATTGGGCGTTATTGCAGTTGGGGGATGATCCCTACAGCCTGCAGGGCTCGGTGGTGCGTCAGTTTGATCTGTGGGTATTCAGCGCGGAGCATATCTGGCAGGGCAAGGGGCTGGCGTTTGATCCGGAAGGCCTGTTGTCGACGCTGCCCTCGGTGGTGACGGTGCTGCTTGGCTTTGAGGCGACGCGCATTCTGGTGCTGGGTGCCTCGCGCTGGCGCAGTCTTGGGTTACTCGCTCTGGGCGGAGTGGTTCTGGTGTTGCTGGGCCTGGTCTGGCATCCGTGGTTTCCGATCAACAAATATCTGTGGACCAGTTCATTCGTGTTGCTGACCGGGGGCGCCGCGCTGTTGGTGTTGGTCGCCCTGGTGTTGCTGGAGTCATGGCCAGCGGTTAAGCCCGTATATCGGGGGTTCGCCATGCTGGGTAAGAACCCGCTGTTTATCTATGTGTTGTCGATCGTCCTGGCAAAAACCCTGTACCTGATTCCGGTGGGGGAGGGGTCGGCCTATCAGTGGTTGTATGCTTCCCTGGCGCAATGGTTCAGCCCCACCAATGCGTCGCTGTTGTTTGCCCTCCTGTTTGTCGCCGTGCACTGGCTGGTCGCCTGGTGGCTTGAGCGCAAGCGCATCGTCATTTCCATTTAAAACGGGTACGCAAAAAAAAGCCGCGAACCCCCAGAGTGTGGTTCGCGGCGCAAGCGGCGCGTCAGGCCAAAAAAACGTCAGGCGTCAGTCTGTTCTTCAGTCTGCTCTTCGGTGGTTTCGTCTTCTGCCTGGTCGATGGTGAAGTTCACCTCGGTGGTGGTGTCGGCTTCAACGGTGGCGTTGGCGGTACCGAAGAACACCAGTTCATCAACGGCTTCCGGATCGTCATCAACGGCACCGCAGGTGTAGGCCAGGGTGTAATCACCCTCGGACACAAAGCCGACTTCATAGCGGTATTCACCGTCCACATCAGACACCAGAGCGGTCGTCAGCGGGTCGGTTTCGGCACCGGATACATCGGTGGGGGTGACATCGGCACCGGAGTACACGTATACCGAGCCGGTCTGGTTGGCGGGGTCGGCGCACTGATCGACCAGTACCTCGGCGTCGACCTGTCCGGCAATGGTACCCACGGCGGTGTTGTCAATCAGGCGCAGTGCCGGCTTGAGGAAGGCGCCCGCCTGGCCGCCCGGCATGACTACCGATTTGCGCAGGTCAAAGTCAATGGTGAAGTTGGCGGTACCGCCGGCAACCACAGTGAAACCGCTGACCAGTTTCAGGCCGGTCTGGCTGCCACTGGGAACCCGCAGCTCCGGCATGGTGCCATCATCCAGCTCAATGTAAGAGTCCAGCACGCCATCGTGCTCGGCATTCACCGCCAGGCGGATCCACTCGTAGTCGCCAGCGGGCACGGTTTCATCGGTCAGCAGTGACTCGGAAGCAGAGCCCTGAAGAGACAGCAGATCGATGCTCTTGGGTTCGTCGAAGGTGAATTCCAGCGCTTCGCCGTCGGCGGGTTTCAGGGAGACGCCGGAAAATTCCACCACCACCTGGGCGGCGCTGTCGATGGGAGCGTCGGTCACGTTCAGGCTCAGGCGACCTTCGTTGCTGCCGGCGCTGTTGTCGTTGGAGCTGCCACCGCAAGCCACCAGGGTGGCCAGGGATGCGGCGAGCGCCAATTGCAGTGGACGTTTTTTGAACTGTGTCATCGATATCACCTCGTTAGGGTTGATGGAATCAAAGCCTTAATGCTGATCCGGGGAGTGCTAGGCAGGCCCCAAAAGGGAGCGCTTTGTTGCTCTGCGTCTCACCCGGATCGTCTCTGATGCCGTTTTTTGACACTATAGTCCCAAAAGTGGGTTATTCAATGTGATTCGTATCACATTTTTTGAATGTTTTTTGACGCTATAATCCCAACATGAGCGATAGAACCCAAAAAGCCCTGATTCGGGCGCTTTATCGAATGCTGCGTCCGATGGTGCGGTTGCTGTTGCGCCATGGGGTGTCTTATCGCCTGTTCGCCGATATCGCCCGCCATGTGTATGTCGATACCGCCCGGGAGGACTTCGCGATCCCGGGGCGCAAACAGAGCCTGTCACGCATGGCGGTATTGACGGGCATCAATCGCAAGGACATCGCCAAGCTTCAGGAACGCTCTCACCCTCTGTCCGATGCCCCCGCCGAACAACCGACGCCCGCTGCCCGGGTTATCACCGGCTGGCTGAATGACGTACGCTTCCACACCCCGGCCGGCGAGCCGGCGATGCTTCCGGTAGAGCGGGAAGATGCTGGGCCGAGCTTTACGGCGCTGGTGCGTGAATACAGTCGCGATGTCCCCGTGCGGGCCCTGCTGGATGAGCTGGAGCGCATCGAGGCGGTGCGGCGTACTGGTGAGGGCGTGTCGCTGTTGGCGAGAGGCTATATCCCCCTGGAAGACATGCAGGAAAATATCCGGATTTTTGGGACCGCGGCGGCAGATTTGATGGGCACCATGGATCACAATATTGCGAAACAGACACCGGGGCCATTTATTCAGCGCACGGTCTCCTACGTCAACATCCCGGAGGAGCTGCTTGAACGCATTCGCGAGCGCAGCGCCCGGGAGGGGCAGGCCTTTCTGCTCCAGGTGAATGATTGGCTGGCCGAGTGTGATCGAGACCAGTCCCCGGAGCTTGCGGGCTCCGGCCAGGTACGGGCCGGCATTGGCCTTTACTATTTTGAGCAACGAAATGACGAGCGTTCATTTCCGGGTACCGGAGTCATCTCCGGCCAGGAAAATGCGACGCCCAGAGAGGATGATGCATGAAGCGGCTTGGTGTGGTCAGTGCAACACTGGGAGCCCTGATGATGGCGGGGTGCCTGAGCGACAGTTCGTCCGTGGCGGGGATTGAGGGCACCGGCAGTCCGACCACCGTCAGTGGCAGTGTGACTGCCTATGGCAGCGTCTACGTCAACGGTCTGCACATCGAGATCGATACCGCCGACATCTCCGTTGACGGTCAGCCGGCCGGGGTCGATGACATCACCCTGGGCATGGTGGTGGATGTCGAGCTTGACCAGTTGCAGGGGCAGGATGCGGTTGCCGCAGCGGTCCGCTATAACCGCACCCTGCGCGGTCCGGTGGACGCTCTGGTATCAAGCAGCGATGTCCGGCGTGAAATTCAGATTCTCGGGCAGACTGTGGTGGTATATGACGATGTGCGCTTCGATGGCATTGCCTTTGACTCGCTGGAGCCTGGGGCCTACCTCGAGGTGAGTGGTCTGGTGGCCGCCGAGGGACAGTGGCTGGCGACCAAAGTCGCCAGTGCCGATCGGGGCCCACTGACCGCTCAGGGCCGGGTAGAAACCTGGCGAGCGGATCAGCAGCGCTTCCAGCTCGGAGAACAATCGGTGGACGTCTCGCAGGCTCAGGTCAGTGGCGATCTGGCTGAGGGGGACACGGTAGTCGTGCGCGGCGGCGAGCGGCGCGGCGAACTCTGGTATCCGGATCGCATTGAGTTGATCGAGCCGGCCAGACCCCAGGAGGGAGGACAGTGGTACCAGGAAGGGGTTATTGAGCGGTTCGTCTCACGGGAGGCCTTCGAGGTGAACGGTATCCCGGTGGATGCCAGCGGGGCCCGAGGGCTGTCGGACCAGATCGAGCTCGGAGAAGGCGTTCGGGTGATGGTGAGCGGCACCCTGCGCAATGAAAGCCTGGTCGCCGAGCGGGTACAGGTGTTGCGCCCTGGGATCAACCGGATCCGCGCCAGGGTGGATGCAATCGATCCGGACCGCGGAGAGGTCGTGTTACTCGGCGGCCGGTATCAGCTAACGGACCTGACCGCGTTTGAAAACCCGGCCGGTCGCGGCAACCCGCGTGAGGGTGTCAACCTGAACAGCCTGCGGGTCGGAGAGTGGTTGGAACTCTATGCCTACTATGAGGGCGAGTCCCGGGTGGTCACGCGAGTCCAGCGGCAACCGGGCTATGTTGATACCGTCGCTCTGTCTGGCCCCGTAACCGCGATCGACCGGGATAACCGGTGGTTGACGGTGCTCGGGGTGACCGTGGCCGTTGACGGGGCCGACGGTGAGGCGCTGTTCGATGAGCTGGCGCTGGGCGATTCGGTGTCGGTGACCGGGGATGCGTCGGGCTCCCATGTGACCGCGAGGTCGTTGAGTCGCCGCGATGTGCCGGAGGATGTGCGGGGCTGTCCGCCGCCGCTGCCCGGTCAGTGCGCTGCGGCGACCGGGCCGTCGACTGCGGCACAGTCGACTATGGGTCCGGCCGACGCGGAGCTGCTGCAGTTCCGGTTCTGATCAGAACTGCTGTGCCGCCCCGTCAATCCAGCTCTGTTTGACTCGCAGCTGGTCGTCGACGGCCAGCAGGCTGGCCCGGTACCCCGGTGCCAGCCGTCCCAACTCCCGATCCAGTCCGAGCATCTGCGCCGGGTAGAGACTCGCCATTCGCAGGGCTTCCTCCAGCGGCTGTTCCAGCTGCGCCAAGGTATTGCGCACCGCGCTGAGCATATCCAGATCCGAGCCCGCCAGGGTGCCATCGGCGGTGGCGCAGCGGCCGTTGTCGGCGTGAATGGTCTCGCCCTTGAGGGTGAACTGCTTGTGCTGCGCGCCGACCGTCGGCATGGCATCGGTGACCAGCACCATTTTGCCCCGACACTTGGCGGCGAGCGCCACTTTGAGCGTGGCGGCGTGCACGTGATAGCCATCGACGATCAGGCCACACCAACTGTCGGGATCTTCCAGCGCGGCGCCCACCACGCCGGGTTCCCGGCTGGTCATCGGGGTCATGGCGTTGAACAGGTGCGTGAAACTGCGTACCCCGGCGGCCAGGGCGGTGCGAGTCTGCGCGTAGTCGGCGGCGGTATGCCCGGCCGCCACCATGACCCCCCGCTGACTCAGGTCGCGAATCAGCTCCGGAGTGGTCCGCTCTGGAGCCAGGGTGACCAGGGTAAACCCGTTATCCAGTGAGCTCAGCAGGTCCACGGCTTCGGGGGTCAGGCGGCGGAACTTGCTCTCGTCGTGCACCCCCTTGCGGGCCGGATTCAGAAAGGGGCCCTCCAGGTGAATACCCAGTACCCCGGGCACACCGTCGGCGATGGCCTGATGGACCGCCGCAATGGCCCGGGCCACGATGTCCAGATCATCACTGATCAGGGTCGGCAGAAAGCCGGTGGTGCCGAACCGCCGGTGGGCGGCGCCAATGGTGCGCAGGGTGTCGATGGTGGGGGCATCGTTGAACAGGGCTCCGCCGCCACCGTTGACCTGGGTATCAATCAGGCCGGGAATCAGTCGGGTTCCGTGCAGGTCTTCCACCCGGTAGTCGGTCGGAACCTGATCCTCGGCGACCAGCCCCTTGATGAGGCCGCCGTCGAGCAGCAGGGCCCGGTGCTCCAGCCACTCATCACCGGTAAATATCGGAGCGCGGATCAATGCCTGCTTCATGTCGGGTCTCTCCTGGGCTTACCTTGTGCGCTTGGTGTTGTACCTTGCGCTGCGTTAGACGGTTTCGGTTACTTTGTTCAGGTGCGGTGGTTCATCGGGATGATACCCGCGCGCGATGGCCAGTGCATTGGCCATGCGGTAGAAACTCTGGATCGCCAGGATGGGGGCAATCACCGGGTGAGCCTCGGGGACCACCGGCAGTGTGTCGGCAAGGTCCGCCTCGCCGGCCACCAGAACCCGGGCGCCGCGCTGGCGAAACTCCTGAACCAGTGATTCAGTGCTCTCGCGGGTCTCGTCCTGCTGGGCGAAAACCAGCACCGGAAAGTTTTCGCCCACGATGGCCATGGGGCCGTGCCGGACTTCGGCGGCGCTGAAGGCCTCGGCGTGCAGGCCGCAGGTTTCCTTGAGCTTCAGGGCGGCTTCCTGGGCAATACCAAAACCGAGCCCCCGCCCGATCACAAACAGGTTGTGCACGGGGGTCAGCGCCTTCACGGCATCGGACCAGTCGAACGACCAGGCCCGGGCAAGCGCCTCGGGCAGTTGGCGCAGCTCTGCGCGCAGGGTCTCGCTGTCCGCCCACTCGGTGACCAGATGCAGCAGGGCCGAGAGGCTGGCGATATAGGATTTGGTGGCGGCGACACTCAGCTCCTGACCGGCCTGCAGAGGCAGCACCAGGTCGGCCATCTGTGCCAGGGGGGAGTCGGCGACGTTGACCAGCGCCAGGGTCAGTGCTCCGGCGGCCTTGGCACGCTCGACATTGGCGAGCAGGTCCGGGCTTTTCCCGGACTGGGAAATGGCGATGTATAGCACACCGTCCAGTTGCTGCGGGCGCTGATACACCGATCCGACCGAGGGTGCGGCGGAACAGGTGATCAGGCCGAGCTGGGTTTCGATCAGGTATTTGGCAAAAGTGGCCGCATGGTCCGAGCTGCCCCGGGCGCAGGTGACCACGGCGCGGGGGCGGTAGGCGCGCAGACGCTCGGCGGCGGCCTTGACCCGAGAGGCGTTGTCGCTGAGCTGGTGACTGACCACGGCCGCGGCTTCGCCGGCCTCGCGGTGCATCAGAGTCTGGTCCGGAGCGGGTAATGAGGCGGTGTTCATGGAAACTCCTGTCTTGATCCCGGCATGGGTCCCGGTAATCCGGTAAGCCATCACGGGATGAATGATGCGTAGTAGATGGTGCTGTTAGACAACGTTGTCTTTTGGGCTATTCTGCACGCGTCGAGGAGGAAAGTAAAGCGGTTTGCCCAGGGTGGCCGGCGTCAGGAGGACGCCGGGGTGCGAGACGGGGGCGGACAGGTGGAGTCACGCACCACCAACTGGGGGTAAAACCCTTCGCTGTCGGTGGGTTTGTCGCCCTTGCGGTGGCGGATCTGATGGACCAACAGCTCCGCGGCCGTGCGGGCGATATCCGCATTGGGCTGACGGGCCGTGGTGAGGTTGGGCCAGGCCTGGCGCGAGAAGGGGCTGTCTTCAAAGCCCACGATGGACAGGTCCCTGGGTACATCCACGCCCGCCAGACGGGCCGCGAACAGGGTGCCCGCGGCAATTTCATCGTTACAGGCAAATACCGCGGTGGGCCTCGGGGTCAGGGCCAGCAGTTGCCGGGTCCGCTTGACCCCGGATTCGAAGGCGTACTCACCCTCGATGATCAGCCGGGGATCGGCGTCAATCTGGTTTTCCTTCAGGGCCTGCTGGTAGCCCGCGAGACGTTCGACGCTGGATTTGTGCGCCTCTTCCCCGCCCAGAAACGCAATGTGTCTGTGCCCCAGGTCGATCAGGTACTGGGTGATGTTGTAGGCCGCCGTGCGGTCATCCACAAACACGCAGGGTGAAAGAGTGTCCGGCGGCTGGCTTCCCGACAGTATCCGCACAAAGCGGATGCTGCGCTCGGTCAGGGCTTCCAGAACCTGGGGCATCTCGGACATGGGGGGAGTGAGCACCAGCCCGCCCACGCGGCTGCGGTCCACCATGCCAAAAATTTCCTCCAGCAGCTCCGGAGACTTGGCGTCGCAGGGGTGGATCACCAGCTCGTAATCCTGGCGGCGGCACTCATCGAGAATACCGCGCTGCATTTCGATCACATAGTTGCTGTTGGGGTTGTCATAGATGAAGCCGATGGAGGAGGCGGCGCCGCGCAGTACCCGCGCCGACAGGTTGGGCTGGTAGTTCAACTCCTTGATGGCCTTCCAGACCTTGTCCTGAAGCTCCTGGCCGACCGTGCTTTCCCGGTTGATAACCCGGGAGACGGTTTTAAAGGATACCCCGGCGCGCTTGGCAACGTCTTTGATGGTTGGCTTCATTACCACAGAAATCCGCTTGGCTGGGTGGAGACGGCCGTCGTGGGCGGCCAAAGCCGGGCACTATAGCATATCCGACAATGGCTTGATCCCGGCCCGCCCATGGCGTTGTTACGCCCCACCTTGAGGGGGCCAGTGAAGTGTGAAGCGGGCACCGCCGGTGGTGGCGCTATCCACCCGCACGGTGCCGTGGTGCCACTGCATCACCCGGTGCACGATGGCGAGCCCGAGTCCGAACCCGGCACTGTGCAGCTCCGGGGCATCGCGCAGGCGGACAAAGGATTCGAAGATCCGCTCCCGCTCTTCCTCGGGAATGCCCGGGCCGTCGTCCTCCACTTGAACCTGGGTGCCATCGGCGGCCGTAGTCAGGGTGATATCAATCCGCTCTCGGGCGTAGCGCAGGGCGTTCTGCAGCAGGTTGTGCAGGGCGCGCTCCATCAGCGGCCAGTCGCAGGTCACGGGGGGTGGATGGGCCGCCGTGTGCAGGTAGAGGCGTGGCGGATGCTCCAGGTGCCCACTGAGGCGCTGCCACAGGTCCTGCAGCAGGCCGGGCATGTCGCCCGGAGTGAGATGCAGGGTGGGCTGTTGCTCGAAGCGGGCGTAGTGCAGCAGTTGATTGACCAACTGGTCCATCTCCGTCACATCCGCTTTCAGGCTCTGCAGCCGGTTGCCCAGCGTCTGCGGGTCGCTGTTGGCATCGGCCATCTCCAGGGCGAATTTCATGCGTGCCAGGGGGGTGCGCAGCTCGTGGGAGACCGCGTGAGTCATTTCCCGCTGGGAGCGCAGCAGGTCACGAATGCGCCGGGCCATCTGGTTGAACGCCTGGGCCAGGCGTTGCGCGGCGGAATGCCCCTGCAACTCCATCACGGCGGTTTCAGGGTTGCGTCCGAGGGCCTCGGCCTGTTGTTCCAGACGGTTCAGGTCCCGGGTCAGGGGCCAGAGCCAGAAGAACACCACGGCCGCCAGGGCGCCGTAGAAGAGCAGCGCCAGCAGGGCTTCGAAACGCCGGGAGGCATCGGGGGTGACTTCCCCGATGACGATGACCTGGGGGTGTTCGGCGAGCTTGCGGTAGTGGTAGAGGTTGCCGTTGGCGTCCTCGAATGACAGCGACTCGCCGGCTTGAAGGCGCTGCTTGATCGCCTCCCCGGAAATATCGGACAGCGGCACCAGGCGGACATCGGTCTGTCCTTCGCGTGCCAGCCGGTGCACGAGGCTGCGGGTCTGGTCGAGCGGTCGGCCGGCGCTGCTGTGTTGCAGTACCTCGGCGAGAATGGCGCCCGGCGCCTGGGTTGGGTGTTCGGCCTGGTAGGCGCTCCAGAGTTGATCCAGGGCCCACCCCAACCCCAGGGTTGCCAGCACGATGAGCAGGTAAAGCGACAGAAAGGCTCTTTTCATGTCATGGCTGCCGCCGGTTCAGGCCGTTCACTCCGCTTCCCAGGCGTCGGCGATAAACAGATAGCCCCGGCCCCAGATGGTTTTGATGCGGGCGGGATTGTCCGGGTTATCCCCGAGCTTTTTGCGCAGTTGGGAGACGCGCACATCAATGGTCCGGTCCATGCCATCATAAGGCCGCCCATAAAGCTCCCGGAACAGAAAATCCCGACCCACCACGTCCCCGGCGCGCTGGGCGAGCAACCACAGCAGGTCGAACTCGTGACTGGAAAGCTTGATGGGAGCGCCTTCGAGTTCGACACTGCGGGAGCCGCTGTGCACCTCCAGGGTGCCGAAGCTCAGGGTCTGTGGAGTGCTCGGAATGCCGGGCTCGATGCGCCGTAGCAGTGCCCGGATACGGGCGAGAAGAATCCGCGGCTCGGCGGGTTTGATCACATAGTCATCGGCGCCGAATTCCAGTCCGAGAATCTGGTCGGCATCTTCGTTGCGGGCGGTGAGCATCATGATCGGGCCGGTGAACGCCGGGCGCAGTTCCCGACAAAGGGTCAGGCCGTCTTTGCCGGGGAGCATGATGTCCAGAATCAGTAGATCCGGTTGCAGTTGACGGACCCGCTCCGGGACCCGGTCTCCGCGATCTTCCACCGCCACCTCAAAGCCGTTGTCGGTCAGGTAGTCCCGCACCAGGGCGGCAAGGCGGTGATCGTCTTCGGCCAATAGAATCTGTTGCATGGGTGTCCGGTTCGTCTGTTATTGGGAAGCGTCAGAAAAAATTCCAGGGCTTGCGTCGGCGAGAGCGGAATTCGGTGTACTCGCGGATCACTTCGAACAGTCGGCTGGCGAGCAACTGGTCGTCCCGCTCGGCGCGTAGCTGGAAGGTCATACTCTGTTCGGTGCGTGCCTCGTAGTGGTATTCGCCCTGGTCTTTTTCCCGCCAGCAGGCCAGGGGCTGCTCGCTCTGATCGACGAACAGACACAGGGCGTCGGGATAGTCACTGTGCCAGCGAATGTCGACCCGTTGCTCGCACAGCACCTGATTTTCCGCCAGAGCGCAGATGCTCGGTTTCAGCTCCAGCGCGCTGTCCGCCGCGCTGGCGCCGGCCACACACCAGCCCGCCAGGATCCACAGGGATTGGCGCATGGGGTTATTTTGGGTACTGCCACACCTCAGTTGCCCGAGTTTAAAAATGGTATACGCCCCCGACGAAGATTTGCATCACCTTATTCTGGTCAGTCAGGGGGCTGTGGCGAACGGCTTCGCTCAGGTGCTCGTACTGAACGCTGGCCAGCCAACGCCATTGTTCGTTTACCGGTCGGTTCCAGCTCAGCCGCACAAAGGGTGCCGTGCCGCTACCGGGGCGGTAGGCGGGACGGGCACCACTCGATTCCCCCTGGGTGACGCCGTAATAGTATTCCATCACCTCGGCGCTTTTCCAGCTGAATCCGAGGCTGATGCCCAATTGGTTGGCGTCCCGGCGGGTTCCGGTGCTGACTGCAAACCGGAGCTCTTCGCCATTGTGCACACCACTGACATCGGACAGCGCCTGGAGCTGCCACTGAAACCGGCCGAAGTCACCGGAGGTTTCCACTCCGGCCAGGGCGGCGATATTCCGGTCCCGGAGCGGGGGCGGTGATACCTGCGTGGGTTCGGGGTTGGCCGGGGCCGGGCTTTCCTGCTCCCGCTGATCCTCCTGCGGGCCCTCGAACGCGTCCTCATCGGCGACCGCCGGGGGTTCGGTGGGCGCATCGGGCGCTGGGCTGAAGTTGGCGCCCAGGGTGTTCAATCCGCCCTGGAGAAAAAAGCGGCCCCAGTCGTCCTCAAAGAAGTACAGGCCATCACCGCTGGGGGTGATCAACAGGTTCACCATCCAGTCCCGCCGATCGACCAGGGTGTAGCCCAGGTCCAGGTTGTCAAAGAAGAATCGCTTGCCGTAATAGGTGACCTGGGGAATCAGCACCAGCGGCACATCATCGGCGCCGGCGATCGGGTTGGTGCGCAGTCCGGCGCCCAGCGCCAACTGGATGTCCCAGGTGCCGGTCGCGACACAGCGGGCGCTGCTGTGTTCGCAGTGCCCCGCGTCGTCGTCCGCCAGGCTGGGCGACGCCAGACTCGATGCCAGCAGCAGTGCCGCCAGAGGGCAGGCGCGGACCAGGATGTCAGTTAAGCGCGTCATCAGATCGATACTACTCTCATTTCGGGGGGTGAGTTTATCACCGAAGGTGCACGCGTGACCTTCGGGCGGAGCTGTCGAGTCTTCAGTGTGCCTGTTGTACCGGGAAAAAGCCGTCATGCCTTTGTGAGAGTGTGTAAAAACCTGTAAGCCGTGGCGCTCTTCGTCCCGCAGCCGCCGCAGAGTTACACAAAATTACACTCTTTCGCAGTTGCGCTACAGAAACCGGCCGCCCGTGGGGCTAGAGTGAAGGGATGATGCCATAAACCCCACGACTTTTTTGAGGATGGATTCGCATGAACATTCGTTCAATGACTTTGTGCGCTTTGGCGGCCAGCCCGATGCTGCTGGTGGCTTGCGGTGGTTCAAACGGCGATGGAGAGGGCCCGGGCCGATACGATACCGATTACCGTCAACTCCGCTGGGCGGATCCCGACCTGGAGCCGCTGACCAATGAGCATTCACCGGAAGCCGTGTCGCAGTTCGTGCGCAACGGGCTGCGCTTGCAGATGCGCGCCGGTGACTATAACTGGGCCGAAGAGGGCGGCGTGGCGATGCCCGATGTATCGGACAACGCCGCGGAGGGTGGCGACGATTATTCCCGCACCAACGTGCACGTCGAGGGCGTGGATGAGGCGGACCGGTTGAAGTATGACGGCCGTTACCTCTTTGTTGCCGAGTCGCCCCAGTCCAGCTATCACCGTTTTGCCGAGAGTGTGGCGCTGGATGAGGCGGCCGGTGATGACGGGTCAGTGCCGGAGCCGCCGCCGGTTCAGGCGCTGCGCATCTATGAAACGGACCCGGAACAGGCCAGAGCCACTTACATCATGCGCTATGAGCTCGAACGGGACGCCGACTCGCCCCTGGTGCTGTCCCAGCTTTATACCCTGGAAGACGGTGACGCCACCGAGGCGGTCGTGGCCCTCAGTGACAGCCGTTATTACTACGGCGGCTGGGGCTGGATGGGCATGCCGGAGATTGCGCTGCAGGAGGGCCATACCCGGGTCGAGCTGGTGGACGTCCAGTCGCCGGAGAACCCTTCGATCCGCTGGTCTCTGGAAGTGGAGGGGACGCTGCTCAACAGTCGGAAGATCGGCGATGTGCTGTACCTGGTGTCCCGCAGCAGCCCTTACATTGAGGGGCTGGAGCCCTATGCGGGTACCGATGAAGCGCGCCAGAACAACGAACGCTTGATCAGCTCCACCCCGATGTCTGATCTGCTGCCCGGCTATCGCGTGGATGAGGCGCCGGAGCAGCCGCTGGTGAGTGAAGGGGACTGCTATTTGCCGGAAACATTGAACCCCGATGAAGGTTTCGCCGACATAGTGACCGTGAGCGCCTTCAATCTACGGGAGCAACGTCTGGTGAGCGCTGTCTGTGTCAACGCGCATTTGAGCGGGCTGTACATGTCACTGGACAGCCTTTATCTGGGAACCCGTGCCGGACTATGGCGGGAGGAGAAAACCGGGCTGCACAAGTTTGCCATTGCCGGGGGCGATATCCGCTATCGGGGCACCGGGCTGGTACCGGGACAACTGAACTGGTCGGACCCCTCCTTCAGCATGAACGAGGCGCAGGGTTACCTGCGGGTGGTGACCACCGTGTGGGAGGACTGGAGCGACCCGGAGCACTTTCTGCATGTGCTGAAAGAAGCGTCTGATTCCGACAGTCGCACCCTGGACGTGGTGGCAAGGCTGCCCAATGACGCCCAGCCGGCGCCGATCGGCAAGCCGGGAGAGGATATCTACTCCGTCCGTTTCTTGGGAGACCGGGCCTATATCGTCACCTTTGAACGCATCGACCCGCTGTATGTGCTGGATGTCTCAGATAATGAAAACCCCTCGGTGCTCGGGGAACTGGAGATTCCGGGTGTGTCCAATTACCTGCACCCCGTGGGTGAGGGATACCTGGTGTCCGTGGGCCAGGAAGCCGATGAAAACGGCGGTTTCGGCGGGGTGAAAGTTGAACTGTTTGATGTGCGCGATGACCTGAACCCGGTCAGCGTCGAGGCCGTTGAGTTGGGTGGCTCCGGGAGTTGGAGCGAGGCGTTGACCGACCTGCGGGCGTTCAATTTCCTCCCGGTCGGCACGGATCAGTTACGCTTTACCGTTCCGGTGACCCGCCGCGACGGTTACCGCTGGCTGGATTCCGGACTGTTTTTGTTTGAGGTCAACGAGCTGACCGGTACCCAGGCCACGCTGGAGACTCGGGAACCCTTGATCGTGGAGTCGGCGACCGGCTCTGGTTATGAGTATCCCATGGGGGGCGGCAGTGACCGCAGCCGGATGCATGGCGATACCGTGTACTACCTGCACGGCAATGACATCTGGGCGCGTGACTGGGATGAGCCGGAGTCGCTCGAAGGGCCTTTCAGTTTCTGACACAGGGGAGTGATGCATGATGCACAAAGTGATGATTTCCATGAACATTGCGTCCAACGGCCAGGCTCGGGAGCCAGAGGCGCTGTTGGAGCTCCGGCGTCGCGTCCGGGACGTGAGTGCCAGCCCGGAAGAGGCGCTCCACACACACTGGCAGCTCTGGCAGATGAGCGGGTTCGATGCCTATCAATTCACGCTCAGCCGATGCGGCTCGGTAGGATGCAACGACATCCGGGTCAGAGTGGCGGCCGGCGCGGTTGTGTCGGCGCATGAGCTGGGCACCGGCAAGGCCTGTTCGACCGCCGAGGTGGGCACCGTGGATGACTATTTCCGCTGGATCGAAGCAGAGCTGTACCGCAAACCCCGGACACCTCAGGCGGTCTATCACCCGCTGTATGGCTACCCCCTGAGCTTTTCCCTGCAGGCGGCCCACGACAGCCGGCGGGCATTGGAGCGTCAACTGGCCTAGCGCAATCACCTCAGACAACCGGGGTCGGCGAGGGACCGGTTGAGCCGATGACCCGGGCGGAGGTTGTGCACCGGGCGAACATTTTATCCGCTAAACTGTCTTAGTACCGGTACACTGAAATGCAGATCCGGGCTTCCTCCGAGTCTGTCGGTGATTGCGAGAGGTGTCTCGATGCGCATACCTTGGGCCCCTGCGGCCTTTGTTCTGCTGCTCGGCGCCTGCAGCCACATGGAGCCCCTGCCTGAGTGGGTGCAGGCGCCTTCCTCCCGGGACCTTGAACAGGTCCTTTCCGGCGAGCTGTTGTTTGACGAGCCGCCCGCCGATAACGAATTGCCTCCCTATGACCTGATGACGCTCTCGCCCATGATGCGGGTGGTGGCGGAAGAAGTCGCGCTGCAATATCGCCACCCGGACCAGCGGGCGGAGGCGCTGCACCGGGCACTGCTGTCCTCCCCGATGGCCGGTGGGCTGGGCATGCGCTATACCGCGCTGAATACCACCACCGCAGCGCGTGCCTTTGAGCGGCGCGAGGTGAACTGCCTCAGCTTCACCCTGATGTATGTGGCCATGGCCCGGCACATCGGCCTGAACGCTGAGGTCAACGACGTGCAGGTACCGCCGGTGTGGGATTTTCGGGATGGCGAGTCTTTCCTCCTGTTCCGCCACGTGAATGCCAAGGTCATGCTGCCCCGCGGTGAGGAACTGGTGATCGACCTGGAAATGGAGCGTTACAGCCCGGTGTACGAGCAGAAAGTGATCGGTGACCGGGTGGTGGCCGCGCAGTTTTACAATAACCTGGGGATGGAGCGGGTGGCCGCCGGCGACCGACGCCAGGGCTTTCTGCACCTGCGCAGAGCATTGCAACTGGATGACCGGCAGAGCTACCTCTGGAACAACCTGGGAACCCTGTACAAACGCATGGGCGTGAATGGTGCCGCGGAAGTGGCCTACCGGCAAGGCCTGACACTGGCGCCGGGAGACCTATCCCTGATGAGCAATCTCGCCAGCCTGTACGAGGCCGAGGGTGAGACGGACAAAGCCGCGTATTTCCTGGAACGGGTGCGCAAGCATCGCAACAGTAACCCCTATTATCTGTATTCATTGGCTCGCGAGCAGCTTGCCAATGGCGATCTTGCCCAGGCCGAGCGATACCTGGAACAGGCGATTGCGCGCCAGGCCGAGGAGCCGAGGTTCTACGCCCTGGCAGCGGAGATCTATGACCAGCGGGCCTTGCCTGAAAAAGCGGAATTGATCTCCGCTGCCAGGGCGTAGA
>NZ_DFTP01000093.1:64337-64462 GCF_002381585.1 Marinimicrobium sp. UBA4209 | reverse complement strand
GCGGATAAGGCCGGAGGCCGCATACGCCGTCACCTCTCACACAACAATTTACGGCTTACCACACCCACTCAACGTATTGATCGGAATCTTGAAATACCGGGTACCGTTATCCTCCGCCGGCGGGA
>NZ_DFTP01000093.1:63473-64292 GCF_002381585.1 Marinimicrobium sp. UBA4209 | reverse complement strand
AACTGGCCCGCCCGGACATTCAACTGCACCGATGGCAGAATCAACCGCGGCATTCCCAGGGTCGCATCTCGCTCCTCCCGCAGCTGCACAAATTCGTCTTCGCTTTTCCCCTCACCCACGTGGATATTGCCCTTGCGTTGGGCCCCCACGGTGGTTTCACACTGGTGGTCGCGCTCCTCACCCGGGTAGTCGTGGCACATGAACATCCGGTATTCATCCGGAAACTCCAGTAACTTCTTCACCGAGCGGTACATCCGGCGCGCATCACCGCCCGGAAAGTCACAGCGGGCCGTGCCCCGGTCCGGCATAAACAGGGTGTCGCCGACAAAGATCGCATCGCCAATCCGCCAGGCCATATCCGCCGGGGTGTGGCCGGGGGTGTAGATCACCTCCCCCTCCAGCTCGCCAAAAGTGAAGGTCTCCCCTTCGGCAAACAGTTTGTCGAACTGACTGCCATCGGGCAGGAATTCTTTCTCGAAGTTGAAGATCTTACGGAAGATTTCCTGCACTTGGACGATCTGATCTCCAATGGCCAGCTCGCCGCCGACCTGCTCGCGCACAAAGGGCGCGGCGGAAAGGTGATCCGCGTGGGCGTGGGTTTCAAAGATCCAGTCGACCGTCAGGTGTTTCTCGCGCACGAAATCCACCAGCCGCTGGGCGCCCTCGGTGCTGGTCTGGCCGGCCTTGGGGTCGTAGTCCAGCACCGGGTCAATCACTGCAGCGTGGCCGACTTCGTGGTCGTAGACCACGTAGCTGAAGGTTTCGGTATCCGGATCGAGAAAGGGTTCGACCAACGGTTGTTTGGGCATGGGGCCTCCG
>NZ_DFTP01000093.1:52065-63365 GCF_002381585.1 Marinimicrobium sp. UBA4209 | reverse complement strand
ACGGCGGATGCGGCCTGCGGCCTTATCCGCCCTACGCAACCTGTCGTGGTATCCGTTTGTAATCGCTACTTACGCCTCGGCCTGCTCGGGCATCAACCCCGGGCAATAAATGGACTGCAGCACCCGGATCACGCGCATGGCCTTGTCTCCCGCCAGGCGGTAATACACCGTCTGGGACTCCTTGCGGGTCGCCACCAGGCCCGCCCGACGCAGGTTGGCCAGGTGCTGGGACAGGGCCGACTGGCTGAGGGGAATGTGCTCGTTCAGCTCGCCCACGGACATCTCCCCGGCCCCCAGGGTGCAAAGCACCATCAACCGGTGCTCATTACTCATCTGTTTCAGCAGGTTGGCCGCGTCGCGGCTGTGGGCCTGCATCTCTTCCAGACCCGCGGTGAATGCGTTCATTCGGATTTCCGCCTCCGTATTGACAGTGACATCATAAAAACGCAATATCGACAAATTGTCAACATATCTAATTTAGCATATTCTAATTTATTGGTATTTGGCCTAACTTCGCTTGTCTGCAGGCCTAAAAACTCGCGTATGCCGTCGGGACGGGGCCGTCCAAACGAAGGCCTGGTCATTGGTGGATTACTGAATCGGAGTCTGCTAATTTAGAAATGAACCTTCAAATTGAGACCTGAGCATGCCCCCACTCGAGAAAGTCATGTAT
Source organism: Marinimicrobium sp. UBA4209 (assembly GCF_002381585.1). NCBI lineage: Bacteria > Pseudomonadati > Pseudomonadota > Gammaproteobacteria > Cellvibrionales > Cellvibrionaceae > Marinimicrobium > Marinimicrobium sp. UBA4209. The sequence continues at coordinate 62,692 of NZ_DFTP01000093.1, read as the reverse complement.
GTCGAGGACGACTCGGATATTCGTGAAATCGCCACCCTGGCGCTGCGCGATCTCGGGGGACTTGACGTTCTCGTCTGCGAGTCCGGCCAAGCGGCTCTGGCGAACGTCGATGCTTTTGAGCCCCAACTGCTGCTTCTGGATGTCATGATGCCTGAAATGGATGGCCCCGAGACCCTGGAAGCCTTGCGCCGTCAGGGGTCCATCAGCTCCGAGACCGCAGTGGCGTTCATGACGGCCAAAGTGCACCCAGAGGAGCTCGACCGCTATCGGAGCCTGGGTGTGAACGATGTCGTGCGCAAGCCCTTCGACCCCATGATACTGGCCGATGATGTCCGAGCGATTTGGGATCGAATTAATGGCTGACTTCTCCGACACCCAGGTTTTGAACTCCCGTCTGGACTCTTTGAAAGCCGCTTATCGTCAACGCCTTAAAAGAGAGCTGGCCGAGATTGAAAGCGTCATGGGCACTGCCAGACAAAACTCTCCAGAAAGCGATTCCATGCAGGCACTACACCACGCCCTGCACCGCTTGGCCGGGTCCGCCGGAACCTTCGGATTCCCACAGCTGGGACACCAGGCCAGAGCCCTGGAGCGACGGCTGGCGGACCACCTTGACGGAAAAAAAAGCCAGACCTCGGGGTTATCCACCACCCACTGGGCCGAGCTTCTTCAGAAGGCACTACGAGCGGATGAACGTGGTGAAAGCGCCCTGGGACTGGAGTCGCGTTCAACGAGTGACACCGACGGTCAACACCAGGTTTGGCTGCTGGAGAGAGACGCCATGTTGGCTGAGTATGTAGGTCAGCAGCTACAGAGTTTTGGCTTTGAAGTCAGACATTTGCGTGATGCCGCTGAGTTGAATCAGCGTGATGCCCCCACTCCCGACCTTCTGATCGTTGATCATCGCGCTTCTACTATTGAGGACTCTGAGACAGTCGGCTCAGATTACTGGAAGCCATTGTTGGCCGGTTTTCATTGTCCAATCATCTTTACCGGAGCGGAAGAGACATATCGCGCCAGACTTCAAGCAGTCCGCAGTGGCGCACGAGGCTATTTTGCCAAGCCATTGGACGTTCCCCAGCTTGCGGCGTATGCCGCTCGGCTACTGAAAATGAAAGACGGTGAGCCCGAGCGGGTTCTGATTGTTGAAGACGACGCGCCACTCGCTCAATACTGCCAGCACATTCTGGAGCACGCCGGAATGGAGGTGCGTTGGCTGAGTGAACCCGACAAACTGCTTCAGGTGGTCAGCGAGTTCGACCCGGAACTGATTCTTATGGATCTGTCCCTCCCTGATGTGTCGGGCGTTGAATTGGTGGCCGTGTTATCCCAATTCGAGCGCTGGGCCAACCTCCCCATTGTGTACCTGTCCGCTGAGTCGAACCCGCAAAAGCGCACCGAGGCCCTGATGACCGGTGGCGATGCATTTCTGGAAAAACCGGTCGATCCAAAGCTGCTTGTCAGCCTGAGCGAAAGCCGGGTCCGGCGCCTTCGGGAGTTGAAGCACGCGATGACGCGAGACGGCTTGACCGGCCTCATGACCCACGCCAGCATCAAAGAAGCCCTTGAGGCGGAATGGCAGGCCTCCAGAAGAACCGCAAGGCCGTTCAGTGTCGTGATGCTGGACATTGATCATTTTAAAGCGGTCAATGATCAATATGGTCACGCGGTAGGTGATTTGGTCATCAGCTCTGTAGGGACGTTTTTGCGGCAACACTTCCGGGCCACGGACCGCCTGGGTCGCTACGGGGGTGAAGAGTTCGCTCTGGTACTGCCGGGATGCACCGCCGAGAAAGCCGTTCAGTTAGTGGATGAGCTTCGCGAGGCATTTGCAGGGATACGGTTTTTTGGCAACGGTCGACATTTTTACTGTACGCTCTCTGCAGGCGTTACCGACAGCGACCAGTTTCCGGATGCACTGCCCGACACGCTGATCGAAAAAGCGGATCACGCACTGTACGACGCAAAAGATTCCGGCCGCAACCAAGTGTGTTTAGCCTTGTCCGATTGACCCACAACCCTCCGGGTTGGGTATAGAGCCATAACATCTATGAGTACATCCAGCACCCCCGTACTTGACCTCGAGCGGATCAACCGCATGGCGAGACAGCTCCTCGACATGCCGATTGCATTGATTTCACTGACGGATAATGGTCGACAACGGCTGGTATGCAGTGACGGACAAGCCCTTTCCGGCATACCAGAAGGTGACCGGATACTGGAGCACATACTTTGTGCCTCCGCCTCTGACCCGCTCACCGTCGAAGATGCGTCAGTCGATCCACAATTCAGAGATTCGCCGTGGGTGTCCGGAGAACCTTTTGTCCGTTTCGTCGCGGGTGCCGCGCTCCGGGATTCCGACGATCACCCGATTGGGACTTTATGCCTGCTCGATACTCGCCCCCGGTCAATTGATGCGGATCAGTACAACCAATTGAAGGACCTCGTGTCTCTGAGCGAAAACCTGATGCGGAGCGAAGCCCCCATCAGCGCTTCTCGCCTGGAGCTGGAGTCAGCGCTGGTAGACAGCGAGCGACAAGCCCGCCTGGTTATTGAAGGCACCGATGTGGGCACTTGGGAATGGAATGTACAAACGGGCGAAACGGTTTTCAATGAACGCTGGGCAGAAATCGTCGGCTATACATTGGCCGAGTTGGCGCCCATATCGATCGACACCTGGATGAGTCTTGCGCATCCGGACGATCTGGCCCAGTCCGAAGCGCTACTGAACGCCCACTTCCGTGGCGAGACGAGACATTATGACTGCAAGGCACGAATGCGTCATAAGCAAGGGCATTGGGTATGGGTGCACGACAGGGGGCAGGTCTTCGAATGGACGGCCGAGGGGGAACCTCTGCTGATGTATGGCACTCATGCCGACATCAGCCGGGACATTAAAGCCCAACAGACCATCGAAGAAAGTCTCGAAGAGTTCTCCTCCCTGATCGCCAACATGCCAGGGGTTGCCTACCGGTGCCGACACGACACCCCCTCGACTGTACTTTACGTCAACGATCAGGTCCAAACCCTCAGCGGCTACAAGGCCGAGGAGCTGATCAACAACACCGAAATCAATCTCACCACACTGATCCACCCCGACGATGTTGAGCGGGTTGCCCAAACCATCCAAAGCGCGGTCGATAACGACGAGGACTGGCACCTCGAGTACCGCATACGCCATCGCACCGGAGGCATTCACCATGTAGAGGAGCGCGGACGTGCGGTCGCAGGAAGCAGGTCAGAAAACAGAGTTCTTGAAGGGCTGATTGTCGACATTTCCCGCGAAAAAGAATCGCTCGCTCAATTGAACAAACACCACGAAGTATTGGTGCTTCTGAACGATATCGCTTTCAATACGCGAGAGACGGTCAACGACAAACTGTGTTACGCGCTCGCCAAGGCGAGACAGTTTCTCGGCATGGAGTTGGCTATTATCAGCAAGATCGAGAGTGACGTGTATACCGCTCGCTGGGTCGATGCCGAGCCGGACACCGGCATTCAGCCGGGACAGACCTTCAGCCTGGACGCCACCTGGTGTCAATTGCTCTTTTCCGGGGGAGAGACGGAACTGTTTCTTTCGGATGCCCCGAGCAGCCCATACGCCGAGCACCCGTGCTATCAGAGTCTACCCCTGGGCTCTTACATAGGCGTCACTTTGACGGTCGAAGGTGAATCCTTCGGCACTCTGAACTTCTCGTCGTCCAGCCAACGAGGAGAGGATTTTGACGAGACCGACCGTTTGTTCATTCGACTGCTCACGCGCTGGGTTTCAGACTTATTGGAAAGCGATACCGGGAATGAGCGATTGAACAAACTAATGGCCCAACTGCCCGGCATGGTATATCAGTATCGGCTTTTCCCGGATGGCAGATCGACCTTTCCGTTCAGCTCTCATCAGATCGAAAGCCTTTATGGTATCAGACCGGACCAGGCCGCCAGAGATGCCAGTTCCGTATTTGAGACCATTCACCCCGACGACCTGGAGGCAATCACACAAACCATAGAGGCGTCGAACCACTCCCTCAAAACCTGGCAGGGAACCTATCGGGTGAAAACGCGAGATAACCATTATCGGTGGATTGCGGGACAGGCGCGCCCAGAGCGTCTAAGTGACGGCAGCACCCTTTGGCACGGCTACCTGCACGATATTCACGATCAAGAGCTGGCGCGACAGGCACTTGAGCGAAATGAAACCCGGTTCCGCAGCCTGTTTGAGTTCGCCCCCATCGGCATGGCGTTAAACGACTACAAAACCGGTCGCTTCATTGATCTGAACGATGCGCTGATCAAACCCACCGGCTACACCCGCGAAGAATTTGTTCAGTTGAGTTACTGGCAGATCACCCCCGAGGAATACGCTGAAGACGAACAGAGGGCACTGAACGATCTGAAAACCCAGGGACGGTATGGCCCTTTCGAGAAGGAGTACATCCGCAAGGATGGTAGTCGCTACCCGGTAAAACTGCAGGGCATGCTCAGCCAGGATCCGGACGGACGGCCTGTAATCTGGTCCTTGATCGAAGACATCAGCGAACGGCGCCGACTGGAGCGAATGAAGGATCAATTCATCGCCACGGTCAGCCATGAACTTCGCACTCCCCTGACGTCGATCAAGGGATCGCTTGGCCTGCTGGCCGGAGGCGCTTTGGGCTCGATGTCAGATAGAGCCGCAAAGATGCTTCATACCGCTCAACGAAACGCAGACCGTTTGTCCTCACTGATCAATGACCTACTGGATATGGAGAAACTCGTCGCAGGGAAAATGCCGATGAATTTCGAGCAGCAGACTGTCGGCCCACTCCTGGATGAAGCCATCGACTCGATGACCAGCTACGGAGCACAGCACGACGTTCAATTGGTAGCGCCAGATAGCTGGCCAGAGGTACAAGTCAACGTCGATGGCACGCGCCTGATGCAGGCACTGAACAACCTGATCTCTAATGCGATCAAATTTTCTCCCGAGGGGGGTGCCGTGGAAATTTCGGTCGCACCGCAAGCGAACGTTATTGAAATTCGCGTGCGGGACTCGGGTCCCGGTATTGCGCCAGACTTTCGCAGCGAATTGTTCAAGCGGTTCTCTCAGGCCGATGGTAGCGACCGACGGAAGCTGCCCGGTACCGGGCTGGGGTTGGCAATCACCCGCGAGATCAGCCGCCAACTGGGTGGCGAAGTCGGCTATCGGGATGGACCTCAGGGGGGTAGCGAATTCTTTATCACCCTACCTCGATTGAACGACTGACCCAGCCCTTCAGTGCCATCATACCGCCAGGTCGCCTTGGTGGATGACGCGGCTTCACCGCTTATCCACCCTACCTGACCGACCTACCTCGAACACCTCTCCGGGTCTTTTGGGCCCCATGCCATTGGCTCGCAGGTACTTCCTGCGTGACACTCACCGTCTTTTCATTAAAAAATTATAATTTAGATATTTCTAATTTATAGAATCAATCGATATCCCCGTGACAACCCTTTCAAGCTTTAGTATATTTATTAGATATTTCTAATTTAGATAACTCTCAACACTATTGCTATTGCTCGCTACTGGAGATTCATTGATGGCCCGACGCTTGCTAAATCTGGCGCTTAACCACCGCAAGGCGGTATTTTGGGGGCTGGGCCTTTTGACCCTGGCGTTCAGCGCCCTGCTGCCGCTGATTCAGATCGACACGGACCCGGAGAACATGCTACCGACGGACAACCCCGCCCGGGTATTTCACAACGAAGTGAAGGAGCGCTTCGATATGCACGACACCATTGTGGTGGGCGTGGTGAACGAGCAATCCGTGTACAACCCGCAAACCCTGGCCAACCTGCACAGCCTGAGTGAGTTTGCCGAAGGGCTGGACGGGGTAATTGCCCCGGATCTGATGTCCCTGTCGAATGTCGACAACATTACCCAGGAAGGCGCGGGCACTCTGCGTTTTGAGTGGATGATGCGCGAGCCACCGGACACTCAGGCACAGGCCCGGACCATCCGCGAGAACGTGGAAGACCTGCCGCTGTTGTTCAACACCCTGGTGTCAGAGGACGGCAAGGCGGCCGCCATCTACGTGCCGATTGAAGACAAGAACCAGAGCTACGCGATTGGTCGGGAGCTGCAGTCCCACATTGATGGCTTTGAGGCCGGGGACGATTGGCACATCACCGGTCTGCCCATCGCCGAGGACCGCTTCGGCTATGAAATGTTTGTTCAGATGGGCATTTCCGCCCCCTTGGCAGGCCTGGTGATCTTCATCCTGTTGTGGGTGTTTTTCCGCAACATCCCTTTTATTGTGGCACCGATGATCGTCTCCGTGAGCACGGTATTGATCACCATGGGCGCCTTGATCGGGGCCGGTTTTACCGTTCATATCATGTCTTCCATGATCGCCATTTTCCTGATGCCCATCGCCGTGGTGGATTCGGTGCACATCATGTCCGAGTTTGCCGACCGCTACCGCAAGGGCAGCAGTGTGCGCCAGGTCGTTACCGAAGTGATGGGCCATCTGTTCACGCCGATGCTGTTCACCTCGGTCACTTCATCTATCGGTTTCCTGTCATTGATGCTGACCCCCATTCCGCCGGTGCAGATTTTCGGCTTTTTTGTGGGCCTGGGCATCATGCTGGCCTTTCTTTCCACCATCATTTTCATTCCGGCCTATCTGGTGAGTCTGAACCCCGCCACCCTGGATCGCATGGTGGATAAATTGCCGGCCGAAGATCGTTCCCTGGTGGCCCGTGTACTGCCGCCCCTGGGCAAACTGGCCCGTTCCCACGCCAAACTCTGGACGGTCGGCTTTGTTGCCCTCTTTGCGGTGTCGGTGTGGGGAATCACCCAGATCCAGATCAACGACAATCCGGTTCGCTGGTTCAAGTCCGACCACGAGCTGCGCATTGCCGACCGGGTGCTGAACGATCACTTCGCGGGTACCTACGATGCCTTTATGGTATTCCAGTCCAGCAGTGACGCGGTCGACAAGGCCCAGTCCGCGCTGACCGATGCAAGCACCAACGAGTCACTGAGCGAAGCGACCCGCACATGGTTGAAGGACCAGACACTGGACAGCCCCGAGTCTCTGTCCGACCTGATTCTGGCCCTGGACGATCGTCTGTTCGAGGTGGGCGGTGAAGATGCCGACGCCCTGGAAGCACTGATGAACCAACTCGAACAACTCGACAGCCAGAGCCAGGCGTTTTTGCAGCCGGAGAATCTGGAATATATCCAGCAGCTCGAGCAACACCTGGCCAGCACCGGCCTGGTGGGCAAGAGCAACAGTCTGGCCGACGTGGTGAAAACCGTGAACCGCGAGCTGCGCTCCGGCGAAGCGGAGGATTATCGCTTGCCTGACTCCGCCGATGCCGTGGCCCAGACGCTGCTGCAATATCAGTCCTCCCACCGTCCCCAGGATCTGTGGCACTTCGTCACGCCGGATTACCGCGAATCCCTGGTGTGGCTGCAACTGACCAGCGGTGACAACCAGGATATGACCGCGGTGGTGGAGTCGGTAGACCAGTACTTGCAGGACAACCCATTGCCCGCAGGTCTTAATCTCGAATGGGCCGGCAAGTCCTACCTCAATGTGGTCTGGCAGGCGGAAATGGTCGAGGGCATGGTAGGCAGTCTGATCAGCGCCTTTGTGATCGTACTGATCATCATGATGCTGCTGTTCCGCTCCGTGGCCTTCGGCATTGTCGCCATGCTGCCCCTCACCCTGACCATCACCGGGATCTACGGCCTGATCGGCTGGGTGGGCAAGGATTACGACATGCCCATAGCCGTGCTCTCGGCGCTGACCCTGGGGCTGTCCATCGACTTCGCGATTCATTTTGTGGAGCGCACCCGGGCCTATTTCCGCGAAACCGGCGACTGGTCGAAGACCATGCAGCTCATGTTCCTGGAGCCGGGCCGGGCCATTACCCGCAACGCCATTGTGATTGCCGTGGGCTTTACCCCGCTGCTGGTGGCACCACTGGTGCCCTACATCACCGTGGGCTTTTTCCTGGCCACCATCATGGCGCTGTCCGCCCTGGTGACCCTGATCCTGCTGCCCACGGTCATGACCCTGCTGCAACGCTGGTTGTTTCGCGCATCCTAACCAATTGAATGGAGAACCTGATGATGAACATCAAAACTGTATTGGCAACCGCGGCCCTGACGCTGTTCGCCGTAGGCGCTCAGGCCGATGAAGCCTTGACCGATCCGCGCGAGATTGTGCGCAAAGCCGAACGCGTCGCGTTTTACTCCGGTGACGACGGTCGCAGCGAAGCGCGCATGCTGATCACCGACAACCAGGGCCGGCGGCAGGTCCGCCAGTTCACTATCCTGCGCAAAACCCGGGATGACAATCAGACCCAGGACATGATGGTTTTCTTCTCCCGCCCGGCGGACGTGCGCAACACCGTCTTCCGGGTGATCAAGCGCACCGAAACGGACGATGATCGCTGGCTGTATCTGCCCGGGCTGGACCTGGTCAAGCGCATCTCGGCGGGCGACAAGCGCACCTCCTTTGTGGGCTCGCATTTCTTCTATGAAGATGTCTCCGGCCGCTCCACCGATCTGGATGACTATGAGCTGCTGGAAACCACCGACGAACACTACCGCCTGCGCGGCACCGCCAAGGACCCGAGCGAGGTCGAGTTCAGCCACTACGAAGTCACCATCGATCGGGAGACTCTGCTGCCGGTGGGCACCGACTACTACAACGACCGGGGCGAGGTGTATCGCCAGATGGAAGTGAAAAAGATTGAAACCATCGAAGGCTATCCGACGGTGGTGCACTCGATCATGCGCGATCTGGACACCGGCGGTGAGACCGAAATGCAGTTCCGCAACGTGCGCTACGACCTGGGCATTCCGGAGAACATTTTCTCCGAGCGCAGCCTGCGCAACCCGCCCACTGACTGGTTGAACTGAAGGAGCCTCATTCATGCGTTGGACGTCGCTTGCGATCAGGTCACTGCTGGTCAGCCCCTTGCTCTTGAGCGGTCCGTTGCTGGCACAGACCGACGACGGTTGGGATGACTGGGAAACCGGCGACTGGGAAGAAGAGGCCGGCCCGGCGTTCCCGCTCTATGGCTTTATCGAGCTGGGCGCGGGTTCGCGCCTGGACCGCAGTCCCCATCACGACCGGCTGAGTCTGGGGGAAGCCCGGGCCCGGTTGGAAACCGACGGCTCGACGAGCCGGTTTCAGTACACCGTCAAGGGTGACCTGGTCTATGACGAGGTGCTCGGCGAATGGGACGCCCAGGCACGCGAGCTGACCGTCAGTAACGGCATCGGCGATCACCTGGATGCGAAGCTGGGCCGTCAGGTGATGACCTGGGGCACCGGGGATTATGTGTTTCTGAATGATCTGTTTGCCAAAGACTGGCAGGCATTTTTTATCGGTCGGGACGATGAATACCTCAAGGCGCCGCAGGATGCGCTGCGTCTGTCCGGCTACTTTGACCGCGGCAATATCGAGCTGGCCTGGACACCGGAGTTCGAACCCGATGTCTACCCGCGCGGCGAACGCCTGTCGGTATTCAATCCCATGGAGGACCAGATCATCGGCGAAGCCCAGGCCTTTGTGGCCGACACTCCGGATGACGATGAACTCGCCCTGCGCGTCTATCGCAACATCGGTTCCACCGAGTGGGCCCTGTATGGCTACGACGGTTTCCACAAGAGCCCCACGGCTTTGAGTTCGGATGGTCAGCCCACCTTCTCGCGCCTGCGCGCCTTGGGCGGCTCGGTTCGCCTGCCCCTGGGCCCGGGACTGTTCAATGCCGAGGTGTCGCACCACGACAGTCTCGACGACCCGAGCGGCACGGACCCGCGAACACCCAACAGTCAGTGGCGCGCCCTGGTTGGCTACGAGAAAGAACTGTTGACCCGTCTGACCGGCAGCCTGCAACTGTACCTCGAGCACACCCAGAACCATGACGAGTTGGTGCTTAACAGCCCGAATCCCGAATGGGAGGCGGAGCAGAACCGCACTCTGGTCACCACCCGACTGACCTGGCGGGATGCCCGGGACACGATGACCCTGTCCCTGTTCGCGTTCTACTCCCCCAGCGATGAGGATGGCCATGTGCGTCCGCGGTTCGATTATCGCTTTGACGACAATCTGAGCCTGAGTACCGGTTTTAACCTATTCTTCGGAGAGGAAACCCACAGTTTCTTCGGGCAATTCGAAGACAACAACAACGCGTATGCACGCATTCGATACGCGTTTTAATCAACGGCTTTAACAACGCAAGCAAACGAGGAAATTACCATGAGTCTTGAACGTGCTGTCACCGCTTTCGCCGGTTTTATGATCCTGCTGTCCGTTGCTCTGACCTACTGGGCTCACCCCGGTTTTGTCTGGCTGACGGTCTTTGTGGGCGCCAATCTGTTTCAGCAGTCCTTTACCGGATTCTGTCCGGCGGCGTCGTTTATGCGTAAGGTGTTTGGGTTGAAGACCGAGGCGGAACTGGCGAGGTTATAGACATTTCGGCGGATACAGCGTGGCTTGGTTACGGCGGATGCGGCCTGCGGCCTTATCCGCCCTACGCGAGCTGCCGTGGTTTACGTAGGGCGGATCGGTCCGACGTATCGGAGCGAAGCGCATCCGCCGTTCCCCACGCACAACGACCGAAACATGCGTAGGGCGGATAAGCGCGA
>NZ_DFTP01000093.1:51530-52019 GCF_002381585.1 Marinimicrobium sp. UBA4209 | reverse complement strand
GAAGCGCGCATCCGCCGTAACCCCACCTTACCCACTCACCTGAAACGCACTGGTCAGGTGATGCAGATTCGACGCGGTACTGCGCAGTCGATCCGAGCTGCTGTGTAGAGCCCGGATCACCTGCCGCATGTCATTGCTGGCCCCCACCACCTCGCGGGTCTGCTGCCCATGCTCCTGGCTGTGGGCTTCAATGTGGCGGATGATCTCAAACATCCGCTCGACAATCCCGTGCAGCTCGGAGTTATCGGACGACGCATCGCTGGCCAGTTGCAGCCCCCGATCGACATCCGCCACGCTGCTTTCCATGAAGGTGGCCGCTTGCGCCGCCTCTTCCTGAATGGTGGCAATCTGATGTTCAATCTCTTTGGCCGCATCGGCGGTGCGCGCCGCCAGGCCCCGCACCTCATCGGCCACCACGGAAAAGCCTCGGCCGTGTTCACCGGCCCGAGCCGCTTCAATGGCCGCGTTCAGCGCCAACAGGTTGGTCTG
>NZ_DFTP01000093.1:29292-51482 GCF_002381585.1 Marinimicrobium sp. UBA4209 | reverse complement strand
TTCAGCGCCAACAGGTTGGTCTGACTGGTGATATTGCTGATCAGAGAAACCATGCCTCCGATTTCCCGCGTCCGTTCGTTCAACTGATGAATGGTGCGCGCGGAATTCTCCACGGCATTGCGAATCGCCTGGGTACCGGAACTGGCGGACTCAAACTGGGCCCGGGCCTCTCGCACCACGGTTTCCATGACCTGTTTCATTTCGGTGGCGGTGCCGGAGGCGTTGCTGATTTCACCGATCTGCTCTTCCAACAGGCTCAGCATCTGCTCCATGGCGGCGGTCACCTGAGTCATGGTGGCATTGGCGCTGTCATTGCGCTGAAGCATCTGCTCACTGTTCTGCTTGACCTCGTTAGCCGAGCGGATCACCGAGCCAATAATGCCATCCAGATTGTCGATAAAGCTGTTGGTCCAACGCCCCAGATCACCGGTTTCATCCGCCACCAGTTTGCGGGTATCCAGGCGTTGTTTGAGGTTGCCACCGCCCTCGCCCAGAGCGTGAATGATCTCGGTCATCTTTCCGAGTCGTCGGGCCAGGCGTCGGGGCCCACGCATCAGAAAACTCCAGGCGCCCACGGCCAATGCTCCAGCGGTCGCGAGGTTGATGGTCCACAAGGGCCAGTCGCTCCAGGCGTGCAGTGCCATATTGCCGCCGAACACCAGTAGCAGAGGCAACAGCAGTAACCCCATGAACCGATAGGTTATGGAACGAAAGCGATACACCTCCTCCAGGTCACCCTCGCACATCATGCCCCAGCGGTCTTTGGAACCTTTAAGAGTAAAGGTTACCCCTTTACCGATTACCGGAATGTGGCGGTAATCCGAATAGCCCGGATAGGTGACAAACAGGTTCTCGCCGTTGCGGATGGTTTCGCGTACGCCGGGATGCAACTGGCCGGTGGCCGGGTCGGTAAAGCGGATCTCGAATTCGGTGTGCCGCTTGACCCCCACCACGCCCCAATCGGTGTGAATACCGCTTTTGAGATTTTCGCCATGGGAGAAAGTGCTGTCCTCAAAGCGGGACCGTGACAGGGCCGTCCCCGCAACGATGCGCCGATCAAAACCCGGCTCCACCATAAACAGATAATTGTCACCGGACTCGGTGAAAATATGCCCCGCTTCCCGTTGAATCAGATCGCCGAGTACGTCATTGGGAACCCGGGCACAGACACAGCCAATCGCTCCGTCCGCCAGTTCCACGGGCTGGTAAAACATCAGGGTCACCTCGTCGTGAAAGCGCGACGAAGAGGGACCAATATCCAACGTGGCCCGATCCACATAGGGCCCATGCAGAAACGCCCCTTTCAATCCCTCCTCCAGGGCCCGGGCATCCAGGTCACGTGCACCGACTCTGGCGCGATAGCTGGAGGCCAGCACTTTGCCGGTGTCGTCCACGACAAACAGCTCCGATGCATCCACCCAGCGCTGAAGCTGCTGTGGCAATAACGTATCCCAGCGGGCTGGATCCTGCTCTACGCTGGCCGCCAGGGAAACCATCTGCTCCCACTGACCGTCCACCCACTGATTGAGAATGGTGATTCGCGTCTGGGCGACGCTCTCAAAAGCCTGCTCCATCAGTGCATAGCGATTGCGGTTGAGCCAGCAGGACCAGCCCATGCGCACTTTGCCGGTAGCGCCAAACCAGTTCAGCCAGCGCCGTTCAGCGCCGGAGAGATTCATACGAGTACTTCTTAAACTCATTGAGTCATTCCAATTTTCGGGTTGATACCCCAAGCCGTAGCAGGAAACAGGCCAATCGAAAGACGGCGAATAAGGCGCCAAACTTTTCAATTTGCACCAATTCGGTGCAAGGCTTGCGTCAGCGCCCCCTTCGGCGCACCTTTGTGATGCAGAGAATTGTCACGCCCGAGTCAGACCGAGCCGGAGAGGAGGCTTTAACCGACCCGAGTTTCCGGCTATTCTGGCGGTCTGACACCGGGACCAAGGATCGCCATGTACCACCCGTTTTTCGGCCTTCAGGAGCCGGCCTTCGCCATCGCCGTCAACCCGCGCTACCTCTATATGAGTCAGCAGCACCGGGAGGCCCTCGCGCACCTGTTGTTTGGCCTGCGCGGCGGCGGTTTTGTGCAACTGACCGGCGAAGTGGGCACCGGCAAAACCACCATCATCCGCTGCCTTCTGGAACAGCTTCCGAGCGACACCGACATCGCCCTGATTCTGAACCCCATGGCCTCCGTGCCCGAGTTACTGAGCACCATCTGCGATGAGCTCGGAGCCCGCTATATCTCGGACGACGACACCAGCGTCAAAACCCTGACCGATGCGCTCTATGATCGGCTGCTGGACAACCATGGGCGCGGGCGTAAAACCGTACTGCTGATCGACGAGGCCCAGTCTCTCAGTGCCGAGGCGCTGGAGCAGATCCGGCTGTTGACCAACCTGGAAACCCACACCGAGAAACTGCTCAACATCATTCTGGTGGGCCAGCCGGAACTGTGTGATCTGCTCGCTCAGCCCTCCCTGCGCCAGCTCGCTCAACGCATCACCGCGCGCTTCCACCTGAACCCACTGAGCCGGGAAGAAACCGCCGCTTACATTCAGCACCGCCTGCAGGTGGCGGGCCTGGCCAGCGGCAGCACCCTGATTCCCGAGGACATTCAGACGGAAGTGCACCGCTTCAGCGGCGGCATTCCCCGCCTGATCAATATCATTTGCGAGCGCATGTTGCTGGGCGCCTACGGGCAGAACCGCAACGTCATCGACCGGGAGCTGTTTCGCCAGGCGCGGCGGGAAATCACCGGGGAGCCCGCCTCGGACCGACCCAGTACAACAGCAGCGCCGACACCAAAGCGGGCACGGCCAGCGTGGTTGGCCAGTGCCATCGCGGGGTTTGCGGGTATCACATTGGGCGCGCTGCTGTTTGGCGGCCTCGGCAACGAGCTGCCCTGGCAAGCGACACCGGAGCCGGAACCGACCGTCCCGAAACTCAGCGCCGCCTCACCGTCCGTTGCATCGGAAGTGCCGCCCACAAACATAACCGCCCCGGACGCGACCGGATCGGTCGACACCGATTCCGAGGCGATGCCGAACACAGATCCCCCGGCGCTACCGGAGCGGCCCTGGCCCCGAAAACTGGATGATGCCCTTCGCCACCTGGCCGACCACTTCAGTCTGAGTGTGCCCACCACCGGCAGCCCCTGCACCGAGAGCCCCGAGCCGGGCCATGCCTGTGGACGACGTATGCTCACCACCTGGAACGAGTTGATCGAACTGGACCGCCCCGGTGTGCTGACCCTGATCACCCCGGAGCGCAAACTCGCTTACATCCCGCTGTTGGGTCTCAATGACCAACAGGCATTGACCTGGCTGGAAGGTCGTCCGCAGACGGTTGACTGGGCCGATGTCGCGCAACTCTGGACCGGTGAGTTTCACCATTTCTGGTTCCGCCCGGCCGGTTTTGACGGTGGCCTCAGCCCCGGCGAACGAGGTCCCGCCGTCCGCTGGCTGGCCGAGCAGTTTGCCGAACTGGACAGTGAAGCGGAGCCCCTGAGCCGGGATCGCTATAACCAGCCCCTGCAGGCACGGGTAGAGATTTTTCAGCGCGCCGAGGGGCTGACCCCGGACGGGCTGTTCGGGGAAAACACCCTGAACCAACTGGCACGACGACTGGGGCTGGACCCGGGATTACTGCCCATTGCGGAGGCGCCCTGATGTCGATGATTCTGGACGCCCTGCAACGGGCCGACCGGGAGCGGCGCCGGGACGAAACACCGGCGCAAGCGCTGCCCCCAGCCTCCGCGCTGGCAACGCCCGCCGCGGTCCGGCGAGCGGGAGCCTGGCACAAATGGGGGCTCTCTGTGGCCATTGCGGGATTGGCCGCCGCCGGACTGCTGGCGTACTGGCTATTCAGAAGCGCTGAGCCGCCTGACCCCATTTCCCCAGTGGAAGCAACGGCAAGTGCCCCTGTTCCTGAAAGTACAGCGGAGGCGAGCGTCGCCGAGACCGAGCCCCGACGCCCGGGAGTTGAACGTCTCTACCAGGCCCCCGCTCGTCCCGAGCCGTCGGACGAGTCCATTGCCTCGCTGTACCGCCGAGCCCAGGCGCCAGAACCGACCCGCCCCGAGGTGACCCCATCGGAGGCGGCCACCGAGCGCCTCGCTCCGCCGCGCGACAGCGCCAGTGTCACGCTCAGTGACACACCGGCGGAGCCGTCTTCATCTCGCCAGGAAGCCGAACCAGAGCCACAACCGGCCGCCACACCGAGGCCTTCTGTTCCGGGGATTCGGGACCTGTCCTGGAGCCTGCAACAGGACATTCCGTCGTTGAATTATCAATCCCACCAATACCGGGACGGGCAAGGCAGTACCGTGACCATCAATCAGCGCGAGTATCGCGCCGGTGACCGGATAGCGCCGGACCTGCGCATCGAGCGAATTGAAGAAGACGGGGTGGTGCTGACATTCAAAGGCCAGTCCTTCAAATTGCAGGCACTCAATAGCTGGATCAATATGTAGCCAGAACAAAAAACAGAGGCAGGACAATCCAGTGGCGCCGCAGCCTACTGACCGATCAGCGCCACGAAAGGCAGGATGGACAGGGTCAGGATGACCCCGATGGCAATGACCAGAGCGGTAAATCGCAGGGGGGCAGCGACCGCTCTTTGCCAGAGCGTTGGTTGCTCCCCGGCGGCCTCCCGCTCCTCTCTCAGCGCCCGCTGCTGATCCAGGCGGCGAGCCTGATAGTCCGCCAGCAGGGCCTTGGCTTCGGGCAGCTGCTCCGGGTGGGTCAGCCAGATCGCGGACACCCCCAACCCCCAAAAACCGGCGTGGGTTTCATAGGTGGCAAAGTCGTGATCCGCCAGAAGCTGACGAACCTCCTGTGCCTCGTCGTCAGGCACCTGATTCAGTTTAAACAGTAATTGACCCATTGTTCAGCGCGTGCGCTTCCCCCCTTTGGAACAGTGGCGATCCGGTTCTATGTGGACGCGATTACGCCCTGCATCCTTGGCTTTATAGAGTGCCTTGTCCGCCCGTGACAGCAACTGATCAAAACGTTCATCCTCGGCTTGCACCTGGGTAATACCCGCGCTGAAGCTCGCATTGAATGTCCGCAGCTCATCGTTGAAAAATTCGGTTCCGGCAAACACCGCCCGAATATCATCAATCAGCTCCAGCGCCTCTTTGGTGTCGGTGTGGGGCAGCAGAATCAGGAACTCCTCTCCCCCGGAACGCCCGGAGATATCCCCTTTGCGCAGACGGTTTTTGAGAGTCGCCGCAAAGGCTTTGAGCACCTCATCGCCCATCAGATGACCATAGGTATCGTTGATGGACTTGAACCAGTCCAGGTCCACCTGTACCAGAGAAAACACCACTTCATGACGTCGATAATCGTCCAGTAACTCCGCCAATCGCTGCAACAGAAAGCGCCGGTTATACAGGCCGGTCAACTCATCGGTGACCGACAACTCCAGCAGCCGGGCTTCGAGCGCCTTGCGATGACTGATGTCCACCACCATGCCATACCAGGTCACCACCTCCTGATCCAGCCACTCCCGCTCCGGGGTGGCAATGCCCTCCAGCCAGATTTCCCGGCCATTCAGCACCACCCGGTATTCGCAGGTCCATTGCCCCAAGGCCCGGTAGCTTTCCAGAATGGATTGCTGGAGACGCTGCGCGTCCTCCGGATGCACCAGGTCAAACACCAGCGAAGCGTCCTGCAAAATAGCGTCGGGCTCCCGACCGTAAAATTCCCGTACCCCCTCACTGACGTAGGGAAACTCCACCCGTCCATCGGCGTACATCCGGAAAATATAGATGACCCCGGGGATGGTCTCGGCCAACTTGTTGAGTAATTGGGCATTGATGTGCTGCTGACTGATGTCGATGTGGGTACCCACCACCCACTCGGGATCGCCCTCCGCCGTGCGGGACATCAGGCGACCCCGGTCGTGAATCCAGACCCAGTGCCCCTCCTTGTGTCGGAGTCGCACAATGCATTCGTAGTAGGGGGTTTCACCATCGAAGTGGCGCTGGAAGGCTTCGTTGGAACGGGCCAGGTCGTCGGGATGACAGAGACGGTGCCAGATGGCGATGCTGATGGGCTCCAGCTCCCGGGAGCTGTAACCGAGCATCTCCGCCCAGCGTTCGTTGATCCGTTGCTCACCGGTGTGGGCATTCCACTCCCAGGTGCCAGCTCGGGTACCCTCGATGATGGCCTTCAGCCGGTTGAGCTGCTCGCTTGCATTTACCTGGGACACACCATGCCTCTGGTTACCTCAATCTCTACCGGGAGGGCGCTGTTGTCGCTCAAACCATCCCTCAATTAGCGCTATCTTCGCAAGCCCCGAAAGCCGTGGCAAGCACGAGCGACGCCTCCCGTCCGGTCACTGACCGGTTGAGGTATCCGCGGCCGACTCAAGAACCCCGATCCGGTAGCGTTCGAGCTGACCCCAGGCGGCAGGGCTGTGGTCCCGACCATAGCCTTTGGTGGTCATGCCCTCGGTGGCTTCGCGCCCGCACCAGGGCAGAATCACCGCCGGTGGCGCCGGGTGGTGTGGCAGGTAGTCGGTCAGGTCATACACCTCACCCCGGATCGCCATCCAGCAGTCCTCCAGCCGGTCGTGCCTGGCGACCTCCTCCAGGGTAAAGGTCGGCTCCTCTTCGGCCAGCGTTACCGCCGGCACCAGCGTCCAGGTCACCAGCAAGGTCACGACCGAAGACCAGAATGCGACAAACGCCGCAAAGGCGGTTTTTTTCATGGGTTACCTCCCGATCAGATGTTCAAAGCAAAACAAATTCTTCGGTTACCAGGCGCCCGGCGGGCACACCGCAGGCGCTCAGCGCCTCCCGGGCCCGTTCCAGCAGCGGCAACGGGCCACAGACATACACCGCCCGGTCGGCCACATCCGGACAGACCCGCTTGATGAAGGCCTGATTCAGCGGCCCCTCCCGATAAAAATAGTGCACCGTCAGTTGGCTGTCGGGCCAGCCCTCGAACGCGCCCTTCAGCTCGTCGGCAAACAGGAACCGCGTCTCGTCCTGTACACAATCGATCAGATGAACCTGCAGCGGCCGCCCCACTCGCACCGCCTCACGTACCCGCCCGAGAAAGGGAGTGATGCCAATTCCCCCCGCGACCCACAGCTCGGGCCGTGCGGGATTCGACGCAAAAAAATCGCCGTAGGGTCCCTCCACCCAAAGACGGGTTCCCTCGGGAACGGTCAACATCGCGTGACTGGCATCCCCCAAATCCTTGATCGCCACCCGCAGATCCGGCTCATCCGGAGCAGAGGAAAGGGTGTAGGGATGCTCTTCCCGGTGCCCGATATGACCAACCCGATCCGGCGTCAAATAGATGAACTGCCCGGATCGATAACTCAACCGCTGCCGCTCTGGGGCCAGCGTCAGCTCCACCACATCCCGCGCAGGGTGAGTGACTCTGGTCACCCGATAGGAACTCCGGCCTCGCCAGCGTGCGTAAAGCCACCGGTAGCTCAGTGCGGAAATCGCGAGCAGGGCCAACGTCGACCACAACACCCAGGCCAACCATCCGGGCAAGGTCCTGCTCAACAACCCCGTGTGCAACAACGCCAGAATGACAGTGACCCCACTCAAGCGATGCAGCCACTTCCAGCGTTGGTATTCGGGTTCGCCAAAAAAGCCGAAGCTCGGCGCCATGAACGCCATCAACGCCAGCAGCGCCACCCAACCCCAGACCGAGGCCGGCTGCGAAGAAAACAGCGTACTGACCGCCGCGTCCAGGGAAATACCTGCCGCGGCAAACGACAACAGCAGCGGATGGGCCAGCAATAACAGAAATGCGATGGCGCCAAGGCGATGATGCAACTGCCACAGTTTAGTCAGGCCACCGAAGGGGCGGTCAAAGCCAGGCACACGGCAACACAGGGCGGCGGCCATCAGTAACAGGGAGAGGCCCCAAATGCCGGTAATACGCCCCAGGGCATTCAGAACTTCCCGAGGCTGATCCAGACTTGGCCAGAGAAACGGCAGCGCCAGCACGCCCGGCAGCAGCGCCAGCACCCAGACAGCCACGTGACTGAAACCCTTCGGATGACGCACGTAATCCCCCCTTGAGCGTAAAAACCGGCACGTTTACGCGTCGGTAACCCGGTTTGTTCCAGCGACGTTCATCAGACAGTGAGGATCGACCGGTACTCGGCCACATCAACCTCGTAATCCCCGTGATCCTGCAAGTACAGACGCAGGCAGTCGGCCGCTTCCGGCTCACCGTGAATCAACTGGATGGGCGTTTTCGACTTGAGCCCGGAATCTTTAAGCCACTGCCCTAGCTCACGATAATCCGCGTGACCAGACAGTCCGGTCAGAACCGCCAACTGTGCTTTTCGCGGGATATAGGCGCCGTGAATCTTGACCGTTTCTCCCCCCGCAATCAGATGTGCTCCGCGGGTACCACCCGCCTGGTGGCCGCTCAACATGAGCGTGTTGCGGTGATTCGGCAGCAGCCGCTTCATGTGATGCAGAATGCGACCGCCGCTCATCATGCCACTGCCGGCGATGATGATATGCGGGTACGACAGGTCGGCCAGCGCCTTGGACTCATCAACACTGTGAGTGTAAGTCACCAGCTCCGCCATACGGGCACAGTCGGCATCGCTCAACCGGTGCTGGTCAGCGTACTGGTGGTAAATGGCGGACACGTCGATGGCCATCGGGCTGTCGAGGAACACCGGCAGCGTGGGGATGCGTCGCTCATCCATCAGCCTGGCCAGCATATGCTGCAGCAACTGGGCCCGCCCCACGGCAAAGCTGGGAATCATCAGCACCCCGCCGCGATTGACCGTGGCGTTGACGATGTCTGCCAGCTGATTCCAGGGGTCGCTGTCCGGGTGCGGACGATCACCATAGGTGGATTCAAGCAACAGCAGGTCCAGCGCCGGGAGGGGTTTCGGGGGGTACATCAGAATATCGTGGGGCCGCCCCACATCGCCGGAAAACCCGACCCGTTTACCTTCCGCCTCCACGATGATGCTGGCCGCCCCGAGAATATGCCCGGCGGGCTGGAAAGTGATGGACAGGTCCCCGAGCTGCAGTGACTGATTGAAATGCACGGGTTCAAAAAGCTTCAGGCTGTCTTCAGCGGTGCGCTGGTCGTACAGGGGCTCGGGATGATCGTGCTTGCTCAGCTTGTGACGGGAGAAAAACCGGGCGTCTTCTTCCTGAATGTGCCCGCTATCGGGCAGCAGAATGCCGCACAGCGCCCGGGTGGCCGCGTGGGTGTACACCGGCCCGCGATACCCCTGCTGATACAGCCGCGGAATGTAGCCGGAGTGGTCCAGGTGCGCGTGGGTCAGGAGCACCGCGTCCAGGGTGTTCAGATCCACCGGCAGGCTTTGCCAGTTGCGCCGACGCAACCACTTGTAGCCCTGAAACAGGCCACAGTCGATCAACACCCGGGTTCGACCGGTCTCCAGCAGGAACTTGGAGCCGGTCACCGTTTCCGTACCGCCGAGAAAGACTATCTTCACACGCACCCCCGAGCTTCTGCCGTGGCACTGCAGTGGTTCTGACAGCCAGCATAGACACAGGCCGGGCACCCCGTATTGACCTGAATCAACCCGGGAGCCCAAAAAGGAAATTGCCCCTCAAAGCTTGCGCCCTCGAGGCAACTTGCTTACATTATAGTCCACACAACAATTAGTGATTTAAGCGCCACTCCTCAGGGACAGGTTCCTGCACCCGGGCCACCGGCCCCAGTGCCCAGCGCATAACATCAATAACAATCGCCCTGTAGCAACCCAAACCGATTGCCGCAGTTCACTCACCCAAACTCGGTTTCCGATCATGAAAACACGCATGAACAGACGAGAAATCTTACGTTACACCGCCTGGCTGACCGGCACCTCCGTGGCCGCACCGCTGGCCTCGGCGGTACTGACCGGCTGCTCCGAAACGCCTCCGGGGGATGCCGCCCCCACCCCCACACCGGCCGACGGCCAGCTGCTTCACTTTTTCAGCCCCAAGGCGTTCGGCCTGATCACCGAAATCGCCGACACCCTGCTGCCGCGCACCGACAGCCCCTCGGCCAGCGACGTCGGGGTACCGCAAACGCTGGACACCATGCTCGGCAAGGTGCTCGAACAGGGGTACGTGGAGCAGTTCCAACGACTCTGGACCGACCTGGAGGCCGCCCTCACCCAGGCCAACTTTGCCAGCCAGAGCCAGGGCGAACGCGAAGCACTGCTCAGCCAACTGGAAACCAGCACGGACGCCACTCAGGCCAGCGCCCGCGATGGCATGGTGATGCTGAAGCAACAGGTGGTGATCTATTACCTCACCAGCGAAACCATTGGCGAGCAGTACCTGAACTACCTTCCCATCCCCGGCGAGTACAAACCCTGTATCTCGGTGGACGACGTTGATAACAAGAAGTGGGCAATCTGATCATGGCAACGACTGAATTCGACGCAATTGTGATTGGCTCCGGCATCAGCGGCGGTTACGCCGCCATGGAGCTGTGCAAAAAAGGCTACAAAACACTGGTCCTGGAACGGGGCCGCGATGTGCAACACGGCGAATACCCCACCGCCCACGACGATGTGTGGGACCTGCCCCACCGCGACAAGGTGCCCCGGGACGAAATTGCCGAGCACTACCCCAAGCAGAACCGTCTCAACTGGTGGGTCACCCAGGCCAACAAGCACTGGATCAACAAAGACGACGAATACCCTTATCAGGAAGACCAGCGTTTTGACTGGATTCGCGGGCATCACGTCGGGGGTCGCTCGATCATGTGGGGCCGTCATTGCTATCGCTGGAGCGACATTGACTTTGAGGCCAACAAAAAAGAAGGCATCGCCATCGACTGGCCGATTCGCTACAAGGACATCGAGCCCTGGTACGATTATGTGGAACCCTTCGTCGGCATCGCCGGTCAGGCCGAGGGCCTGAAGCAGGTACCCGATGGCAAATTCCTCAAACCCTTCCCGCTCAACTGCGCTGAGCAGCACCTGCGCGAAACCGTCGCCCAGAAATATCCGTTCCGGGTGGTGACTCCAGGCCGGGTAGCAAACCTGTCCGAGTACAACCCGGACGTTCACCTCGGCAAGCGCGGCCAGTGTATGTCCCGGGATCGCTGCTGGCGCGGCTGCCCCTTCGGCGCTTACTTCAGCAGCCAGTCCGCCACCCTGCCGGTGGCCGAAGCGACCGGCAACCTGACCATTCGCCCACACAGTATCGTCAAGGAAATTGTGTACGATGCCGACTCCGGGCGCGCCACCGGCGTGCGCCTGATCGACGCCCAGAGCAAAGAAGAGCTGGAAATTTCCGCACGGATCATTTTCTGCAACGCCAGCACCGTGGGCACCACCGCCATCCTGCTCAACAGCCGCTCCGACGCCTTCCCCAATGGTCTGGGCAACCGCAGCGGCGAGCTGGGCCACAACATCATGGATCACCACTACGGCATGGGCGCCGCCGGCGTTCTGCCCGCACTGGAGAACGAATACTACTCCGGTCGCAAACCGGGCGGTTTTTATATTCCGCGTTTTACCAACCTGGATGAAGAAACCCGGCGGGAAGATTATGTGCGCGGTTTCAGTTATCAGGGCTCGGCACAACGGGCTGAAAATATTCCGGTGGGCGCGGTCGGCTCATCCCTGAAAGAGGCGGTGTTCAAACCCGGCACCTGGACCATCCGCATGACCTGTTTCGGCGAGATGTTGCCCTACCATGAAAACCGGATGTACCTGGATCACAGCAAGACCGATCAATACGGTATGCCGCTGATCACCTTTGATGCCCAACTGCGGGACAATGAAATGAAGCTGCGCCAGGACGGCGTGAAAAGCGCGGTGCAAATGCTCGAAGCGGCGGGCTGTACCGGCATCACCTGGTACAACAGCGCCACCGCGCCCGGCGCCTGCATCCATGAAATGGGCACCGCGCGCATGGGCCACGACCCGGAAACCAGCGTGCTCAATAAATGGAACCAGATGCACGATGTCCCCAATGTGTTTGTGACCGACGGTTCCTGCATGACCAGCTCCGGCACCCAGAACCCGAGCATCACCTACATGGCGCTGACCGCCCGTGCCGTAGACTATGCTCACAAACAGATTCAGGCCGGCGAGCTGTAAGCTCACCCGGTTATGGTCGACACACCCATTCCGGGCAGCCTAGTTATCCTCTAGAAGACTGCCCGATTTTTTTTGAGGTAATAACCATGAAAGCTTTCTTGCGCACCCTGTCCCTGATCACTCTGGCGACCGCGGCCAGCGCCCCGACACTGGCCGACTCCGAGCGAGTGTTCGAGCTGCGGACCTACACCACCCATGAAGGCAAACTGCCCGACTTACATGCCCGCTTCGAAAACCACACCCGCTGGTTGTTCGAAAAACACGGCATGAGGAACATCGCCTACTGGACACCCACCGATGAAGCCCTGGCCGACAACACCCTGACCTATATCCTGGTGCACGAAAGCCGGGAAGCGGCCGAGGCAAGCTGGAAGGCGTTTTCCAACGACCCCGAGTGGCAGGCGGTTTACCAGAAGTCCCGAGAGAATGGACCACTGGTCAAACACATCGACTCCACTTTCATGAAGCCCACCGACTACTCGCGGATTCGCTAAACCCATCAAAACTGCAATGGGTCGATGCCGTAGCGCGCCAGCAGGTAAACGTACTCGTCGGTGTCCCGAAAGCGCTGCACGGCCCGGGAAAAGTCAGCGGCCAGTTTATGGGCATCCTCGCGTTGACGTGAAATGGCGATGTAAATGGGGCCCCGGAATACCGGCGGCTCCATGAACTCGATCTGATTCCGCACCCCCAGCCGCTCGGCGTGCAGTTCAATGGCCGGCTTGTTGCCCAGGGCATAGTCCACCCGGCCACCGAGCAGCACTTTGATCAACTGCTCCTCATCATTGACCCGCAGCTTTTTGAACGCGGTATCGTCTTCAAGCGCCTCGCCATAGTAGTAAGCGCGAATTCCCCCGAGCTGAAACTCGCGCAACCAGTTGATATCGGACGAATCCAGAGGCTCATCCCCGGCGCGGCGAAACACCGATACGGTTTCAAAGGCGTGGGGAATGGAGGTGAAGGTGACGCCCGGGGCGCGCTTGGAGGTGTTGAACAGGGTGCAGGCAATATCGGCCCGTCCGTCACCGACATGCTGCAACAGCCGGCTGAACGGATAGCGCCGGTACTCGAGCTTATACCCCAACTGCTGGGCCACCCGTTCGCACACATCGACGGAAATGCCCCGCCACTGGCTGGTCTGATCGTCAAAATAATAGAACGGCGGGTAGTCCTTTTCGGCTACCGCCGCCACCAACGTGGTCCCGCTGGCCGCACAACTGATGCACACCAGCAAAACCGTCAGCACAATACGCCTCATGGAGGATCTCCATCCTTTTTGGAGGAACAGCCAGAAAAAGTATAGCACCGAATAGTCGCCCCTTGACTTTCCAGTGATTGGAAGGTTTAGAGTGGCCCTATTCCCTACTACGGAGGCGTTTATGACATCCTCGAATGAAATTGATCTGCACATCAGCGGGATGAGCTGTGCATCCTGCGTCGGCCGGGTTGAAAAAGCCCTCAATGCCGTGGAAGGCGTCACCGAAGCCAACGTCAACCTGGCCACGGAAACCGCTCAGGTGAAGGGCAGCGCCAAGGCCGATACGTTGATCGACGCCGTACGCCAGGCCGGCTACCAGGCCGAACCCGCACGCTCCGACCAGACCGATCAGTTGGCGGAAGAGCGGGCCCAGGAGGCCCGGCGTCTCAAACGCTCTCTGTGGTTTGCGGCGGCGTTGACGCTGCCGGTGTTTGTGATGGAAATGGGCGGCCACCTCTTTCCGGCATTGCACCACGCCATCAACGACAGTATCGGTCAGCAGGCCAACTGGTTGATCCAGTTCACCCTGGCCACCCTGGTGCTGTTCGGACCCGGCCTGCGCTTTTTCCGGCTCGGTGTGCCAGCTCTGGCACGGCTGGCGCCGGATATGAATTCACTGGTGGCCCTGGGCACCACCGCTGCCTGGGGCTACTCGGTGGTGGCCACCTTTGTGCCCGAGGTACTGCCTGACAATGCGGTCAACGTCTATTACGAGGCCTCGGCGGTCATCGTCACCCTGATTCTGCTCGGCCGGTTTATGGAGGCCCGCGCCAAGGGCCGCACCAACCAGGCCATCAGCCGCCTGGTGAGCCTGCAGGCCAAAAGCGCGCGGGTGCTGCGCGACGGGCAAGAGGTCGAGGTGGCGCCGGAAGAGATTCAGCTTGGGGAGACCATTGTGGTCCGCCCCGGTGAGAAAATTCCCCTCGACGGTGAGCTGGTTGACGGTCACTCCTATGTGGACGAATCCATGCTCACCGGCGAAGCCA
Source organism: Marinimicrobium sp. UBA4209 (assembly GCF_002381585.1). NCBI lineage: Bacteria > Pseudomonadati > Pseudomonadota > Gammaproteobacteria > Cellvibrionales > Cellvibrionaceae > Marinimicrobium > Marinimicrobium sp. UBA4209. The sequence continues at coordinate 37,163 of NZ_DFTP01000093.1, read as the reverse complement.
TTCCCGTGGAAAAGTCCACCGGGGATACAGTGGTGGGCGGCACCCTCAATAAAACCGGCAGTTTCTCCTTCAAGGTCACCAAAACCGGGGAGGACACCCTGCTGGCCCAGATCATTCATATGGTCGAAAGCGCCCAGGGCTCGAAGCTGCCGATCCAGACCCTGGTCAATAAAATCACCCTCTGGTTTGTGCCCGCAGTGATGGCCGCAGCCCTGGTGACCCTGGTGGTCTGGCTGATATTCGGCCCCGAACCGGCCCTGACCTTTGCGCTGGTCAACGCGGTGGCGGTGCTGATCATCGCCTGCCCTTGCGCCATGGGACTGGCTACGCCCACCTCCATCATGGTGGCCACCGGCCGGGCGGCAGAAATGGGCATCCTGTTTCGCCACGGCGAAGCCCTGCAGGCACTGCGGGATATGGACGCCATTGCCTTTGACAAAACCGGCACCCTGACCCGGGGCCAACCGGAACTGACCGACCTGATTCCCGCCGAGGGTTTCGAGCGCTCGCAGTTGCTCACCTGGGCCGCGGCACTGGAAAAACGCTCCGAACACCCCATCGCCGAGGCGATACTCGACGCGGCGGAGCAGGAAGACCTGACGCTTCCGGAGGCCACCGGGTTCGACTCATTGACCGGCTATGGTGTGAAGGCCACCATCGAGGGGCGCGAGGTCGCCATCGGCGCGCTGCGGCTTCTGCAGGAGTACAGCCAGGGCGACAATCCGTTTGAAGCCGAGGCCGACACCCTGGCCAGCGACGGAAAAACCCCGCTGTATCTGTTGGTGGACCGCAAGCCGGCCGCCCTGCTCGCCGTAGCCGACACCGTAAAAGACACAACGCCGGCGGCCATCGACTTTCTGCACCGGGAAGGCTTCAAAGTGGTGATGATGACCGGCGACAACCAGCACACCGCCCGGGCCATCGCCGATCAGCTCAAAATTGATGAAGTGGTGGCCGATGTCCTGCCCGACGGCAAGGTCGAGGCGCTGAAAAAGTTGCAGGACGAGGGCCTGAAGGTGGCCTTTGTGGGCGACGGCATCAACGACGCCCCCGCTCTCGCACAAGCCGATATCGGTATCGCCATGGGCACGGGGACCGACGTCGCCATCGAAAGCGCCGATGTGGTGCTGGTCAAAGGCGATCTGGTCGGAGCGGCCAACGCCATCGCCGTCTCCCGCGCCGCCCTGCGCAACATCAAGCAGAACCTGTTCTGGGCTTTTGCCTACAACACGGCGCTGATTCCGGTGGCCGCCGGTCTGCTCTACCCGGCCTTCGGTCTGCTGCTGTCGCCGGTGTTCGCGGCGGGCGCCATGGCATTGTCGAGCGTGTTTGTGCTGGGTAATGCCCTGCGCCTGAAACGCTTTCAGGCGGTCATCCAATCCGGCCCCGACGCCGTACGATGAAGTGAGCGCCAAGCGTTTCAATTGGGCGCTCATAAGCCTACACTGGTTTGCGAAAAGGCTTGCGAGAGTCCTTTAGCTGACGAGTATTCACCGTTTTACTAAGGAGTAGGTTATGCAAGTTCGAGACTTGATCCCGGGCCAGGCCCGGAAGAAATCCAACCCCAGCGCGATGGAACACCTGTCTGAACGCTCGGCCGAACTCACCGATGAATTCAAGTCATTTGTGGGTGATATGGAAGCCATGCTCAAGAACAGCGCATCGCTGCAGGGGGAAGAACTGGCCCGCGCCCGCCAGGCGCTGGAGGAGCGCGTCCACAAAGCCAAAGGTGTGGTTGACGAAAAAGGCAATCGCCTGGCGCAGTACACCAAGGAAAACCTGCATCAGGCTGGTGACTACGCCCGGACGCACCCCTGGACGGTCACCGGTGCAACCCTGGCGCTCGGGGTTGCGGTCGGGCTGTTGATCTTCAAGCGCAAATAAGGCGGTGCCCGGGCACACCAGTGGTCTGCCTACGAACTGGCGACCCACTGGTTGCGTCCCCGGTCCTTGGCCCGGTACAGGCAGTCGTCGGCGGCCACGATAAGATCGTCCGGGGTATCAACACTGATCAGGTCCGAAGTCACCACCCCGACACTCAGTGTCACCACCCCGTCAGTAGCGGTGTGTTCGTGCGGGATCCCCGAAGCCTGCATGGACGCCAAAATACGCTCCGCAACACGTCGAGCGCCGGCACTGTCGGTTTCGGGAAGCAACACCAGAAACTCATCGCCCCCATAGCGAACCCCCAGATCCATCGTACGGTGACTGGCACTTCGGATGGCATCGGCCACGGCCACCAGGCATTTGTCACCCGCCAGATGACCATAACGATCGTTGTACTCCTTGAAGTGATCGATATCGACCATCAACAACGACAGCACGCCGCCGGTGCGCTTGATCCGCGCCAGTTCGCTGACCACCACCTCATCAAAGCGACGGCGATTGGCCAGCCCGGTCAGGGGGTCGGTGAGTGAAAGCGCCTGCAACTCCCGCATTGCCTGTCGCAGCTCTGCGGTGCGCCGCTCGATTTTCTCTTCCAGCTGTTCATTCAGTTCTTTGAGCTCACGCTCGGTTTCCACAAAGCGGGTAAGCTCCTTGGACGTGCCCCAGATATGGGTCACCACCCCGCGATCATCGCGCATCGGAACCAGAATGGTCTCAAACAACCGCTGACGGCCGTCGAGCACCGGCTTCTGCTCCGTCACCACGGTGCTGCCCAGGGCCACACAGCGCCGGTAGCCTTCAATGATTTCCTCGGCGCCCTCCCAACCGGCCAGCAAGTCCCGGAATCGGGCGCCGGGCACCTGTCTGGGCTCCAGAGCTCGGGCCGCCTCATTGGCGTTGACGATTTCAAAGTCGTCATCAAGCACCTTCGCAATCCAGAAGGGATCGCGAGCATGATGCCAGAGCGCCTCAAAGAACTGCAGCAGCGCCTGTTGGTCCAGAGCAGCGTGAAAGTCGGTCATATCCGGATACTAGCGCAAAGCGCCCAAAGATGCAGCATCAGGCGCCAAAGTGGCCTATCGGCGTCCCCGCATGGCTTACGTAAAGATTGGTAAGCGCCGTCCGCCCCGCAACAAGACAAACCATCCGCTCGCCTGTTAGCGTCGTATCTACCACTTTAACTTACCCGAAAAGGAGTCTGTTTGATGTCCAAGGTTCTTGTTCTTTACTACAGCATGTATGGCCACATCGAAACCCTGGCTCACGCCATCGCCGAGGGAGCCAGGCAGGTGGATGGTGTGGAAGTCACCCTGAAACGTGTGCCGGAAACCATGCCTGAGGATGTGGCCCGCAATGCCGGCGCCAAGCTCGACCAGGATGCGCCAGTGGCCAGTCCGGAAGAGCTCGATCAGTACGATGCCATCATCTTCGGCACCCCCACGCGCTTTGGCAACATGTGTGGTCAGATGCGCAACTTCCTGGATCAGACCGGCGGACTCTGGGCGCAAGGCAAACTGGTCGGAAAAGTGGGCAGTGTATTTACCTCCACTGCCAGCCAGCACGGCGGTCAGGAAACCACCATCACCTCGTTCCACACCACCCTGTTGCACCACGGCATGATCATTGTGGGTGTACCTTATGCCGTACCCGCACTGACCAATATGGACGAAGTCAGCGGCGGCACGCCCTACGGCGCCAGCACCCTGGCCGGTGCCGATGGCAGCCGCCAACCGACCGAAAACGAGCTGACCATCGCCCGCTATCAGGGTGAGCATGTGGCGAAAATTGCCATCAAGCAGAGCGCGTAAAACCCTTGCGCCAACAAAAAAGCCCGCGCTATTGGCGCGGGCTTTTTTGTACTCGTCGTACTGAGTGCTACTCGGCGTTGGTTGGCACCCTCAGCAGCGTATCCACCGCCGGCTTGGGCGAATAATCCCGGTTGAACAGCAAGGGGTAGTTGATGCGATTCTCGATGGGATAGCCGTTTTTCCAGGACATATCATCGGTCACACCCCAGAGCGTAACCCGGTCGATTTTATCCCGCTTGCGATAAAGCAGCTCGAACAGTTCCCGCCAACGCTCGGTCAGTTGCTGCTGTACATCATCCGGCAAGCCGTCCGCGTAGGGGTTCAGGTACTCCACAAATTCTTCATTCTGATATTGTGGATGAAGCATGCCGGTACCGATGATCTGGCCCTCACGAGTGAGCGGCAGCACATCGATGTCCATCTCGGTAATCATCACTTTCACACCCAGCTCGGCGTAGGCATCAATGGCCTGCTCGATGTATTCCATTTTCGGGTAATTCAAGCCCCAGTGTGCCTGGATGCCGACGCCGTCAATGCGAATACCGGCGTCCTGCAACATTTTTACCATACGCACAATACCGTCGCGCTTGGCCGGACGCCAGGCATTGAAGTCGTTGTAATAGAGCTCGGTATCCGGTGCGTACTCACTGGCGTACTGAAAGGCCAATTTCACCAGCTCATCGCCACTGCCAATACTGTTGACCCAGGTGGTGGGACGATAGGAGCCGTCGTCCGCAATCACTTCATTGACCACATCCCAGGCGTGCACCTTGCCGGCATAACGCCCGGCAACCACCTCGATGTGCTGACGCATCCGCTCTTTCTGCTGCTCGGAGGTGTTGGGATCGCCGTCTTCATTGTGAAAGAACCAGGCCGGTGTCTGGTTGTGCCAGACCAGGGTGTGGCCCACGGTAAACAGGTCGTTTTCCCGCCCGAATTCAACAAACGCATCGGCGGGCCCAAAGCGGTACACACCGGGCTCCGGGTTGATCTCCTCGGCCTTCATGGCGTTTTCCAGGGTCACGGTATTGAAGTGGTTCAACACGATCTCCGCGGACTGGGGGGCATCGCCAGCCGCGATTCCCGAATTGATCGCCACGCCCACTTTGAAGGCGTCGGCATAGGCCGCCTTGAGCGTGTCGGCGGTGGGTTTCACGTCATTCTGGCTCTGGTAGGGAGATTGCTGGCAGGCGGACAACAGTACCGCCGCAGCAAGTATCAAAACAGGTTTCATAACAGTCATACCCTGGTTTTATCATGTTGAGTGGCGCCGGAGCGGCCGGCGGGCCAGGCATCCTGACAGGCCGCCAGACAGGCCGCCAGACAGGCCACTAAGAGTCACAACAACTATATCAAACTCCACAACGCCTGTCGGCCCGATTTCTGATCTGGCGCAAGGCCCAGCCCACCCACAGCGACTAGACTGTTAACAGAGACCTTTCCGGAACACCCCAGGCCAGGAGGTGAGCCATGCCCCACACAGAATCTATCCTATGGTTTGAGCAGATTACCCTGGAGGACATTGGCCGGGTTGGCGGCAAGAACGCCAGCCTGGGCGAGATGACCCGGTCGCTTCAGTCCGCCGGCGTCCCCATTCCCCCGGGGTTTGCCATTACCGCCCAGGTGTACCGGGATTTCATCGAGGCGAACCAACTGACCGGGCGGATCGCCGAACAACTGGCGGCGCTGAAACATGAGCAGCAAAGTCTGGCCGATACCGGGGCAGCCATTCGGGCACTGATTCTCGGCGGGGAGTTCACCACCGGGCAACGAAGTGCCATTGAGGACGCCTATCGACAGCTCTGCGACCGACTGCAACAGCCCGAAGCCCCGGTCGCCGTGCGCAGCTCCGCCACGGCCGAGGACCTGCCGGAAGCCAGTTTCGCCGGTCAGCAGGAAAGCTTTCTCAACGTCCGGGGGCTGGATGGGTTATTGGAAAGCAGCCGGGCCTGTCTGGCCTCCCTGTACACCGACCGCGCCATCGCCTATCGGGAGCAGCACGGCTTTGCCCACGAGCAGGTGGCGCTTTCGGTGGGTGTGCAGCAGATGGTGCGCTCGGACCTCGGCTGCGCCGGCGTCCTGTTTACCCTGGATACCGAAAGCGGCTTCCCCGACGTGGTGCTGATCAACGGCGCCTGGGGGCTGGGGGAGTCGGTGGTCAAGGGCAGCGTCAACCCGGACCGGTTTATGGTGTACAAGCCGCTGCTGGAACGTGAATTTCAGCCCATCATAGAGCGCACCTGCGGCAGTAAAGCGGAGAAGATGCTCTATGCCGACTCGGCCGACGAACCCGGCAAAACCACGCGCACGGTTGCCACCACCGAATCCGAACGCCAGCGTCTGGTGTTGAACGATGAGGACATTCTCACCCTGGCCCGCTGGGGAATGCAGATCGAACAGCACTACCAGCGCGCCATGGATATCGAATGGGCGCGGGACGGTGATACCGGAAAGCTTTATATTGTCCAGGCGCGCCCGGAAACCATCGAGTCACAAAAAGACCGCGCGGTCTTCTCCAGTTATAAACTGAAGGAGCAGGGCTCTGTGCTGGTGGAAGGCGCCAGTGTCGGCAGCGCCATCGCCGCCGGCCCGGTGTGCAAGCTGGACCGACACGACCAGAGCGAGCAGTTCCCGAAAGGCGCCATTCTGGTCACCGACCGGACCGACCCGGACTGGGTACCGATCATGCGCCGCGCGGCGGGGGTCATTACCAACAGCGGCGGTGCCACCAGTCATGCCGCCATTGTCAGCCGGGAGCTGAAGGTGCCCGCCATCGTCGGTACCGGGAACGCCACGGAGCGTCTGACCGAAGGAGCGGAGGTCACGTTGGACTGTTCCCAAGGCGCCCAGGGCAAGGTGTACGAAGGTAAGCTGGCCTTTGAGGTAAAGCAGATTCGGGTGGACGAAGTGGTTCCCACCCGCACCGACCTGATGATCAATGTCGCCATGCCCGACGGCGCGCTGTACTGGTGGCAGCTGCCGACCCGGGGAATCGGCCTGGCCCGGATCGAGTTCATCATCTCCAGCCAGATTGGTGTTCACCCCATGGCCCTTTTGCACCCGGAGCGGGTCACCCCGATTGAAACCCTGGACACCATCGCCGCCTTGACTCAGCGCTACGCCACCCCGAGTGAGTACTTTGTCGATCAGTTGGCCACCGGCATTGGCAAAATTGCCGCCTCCTGTTACCCCCACCCGGCCATCGTGCGTTTTTCAGACCTCAAGTCGAACGAATACCGGGGGCTGATTGGTGGTGAAGACTTCGAACTGGAAGAGGACAACCCCATGCTCGGGTTGCGCGGCGCCTCGCGCTACTATCACGAGCGCTACCGGGAAGCCTTTCAGCTTGAGTGCCAGGCATTGAAGCGCGCCCGGGAGGTCATGGGCTTTGACAATATCATCGCCATGATTCCCTTCTGCCGCACACCGGCCGAGGCGGATCAGGTGCTGGCGGTGATGGCCGACGCCGGGCTCAAACGCGGCGAGAACGGCCTTCAGGTTTACGTGATGTGTGAGATTCCCTCGAACGTCATTCTCGCCGAGCAGTTTGCCCAGCGGTTCGACGGCTTCTCTATCGGCAGCAACGATCTGACCCAACTGGTGCTCGGCATCGATCGGGATTCACAAGCCCTGCGTCCGCTGTTCGATGCCCGGGACGAGGCCGTCAAACGACTGATCGCCCAGGTCATTCGGGTCGCTCACGAACACCATCGCAAGGTCGGCATCTGCGGCCAGGCTCCGTCCGACCATCCCGATTTTGCCGCGTTTCTGGTGGAATGCGGCATTGATTCCATTTCCCTCAACCCGGATTCCATCATCCGGGCCAGCCAACATATTGCCCAAGCGGAGAAACAATGAAAGTTGCCGTATTCAGCAGCAAACCTTACGACAAAGCGTTTCTGACCAGTGCCAATCAGGGGCGCCACGAGCTGGTGTTTCACGAAGCCGCGCTCAACGCCGCCAGCGCGCTTCTCGCCCAGGACTGCACCGCCGTCTGTTGTTTCGTCAACGACCAGTTGGGCGCGGACGTGTTGGAGATTCTGGCAAAGCAGGGCGTAAAACTCATTGCCATGCGCTGCGCCGGGTACAACCAGATTGATCTGGACGCCGCCCGCGCCCTGGGCATCACCCTGGCCCGGGTGCCGGAGTATTCTCCCCACGCCATTGCCGAACACG
>NZ_DFTP01000093.1:29030-29244 GCF_002381585.1 Marinimicrobium sp. UBA4209 | reverse complement strand
CCATTGCCGAACACACCCTCGCCCTGATTCTGATGCTGAACCGGCAACTGCATCGGGCGCACTACCGCGTTCATGAAAACGACTACTCACTGAATGGCCTACTCGGCTTCGACCTGTTCGGCAAAACCGTCGGAGTGATCGGCACCGGTAAAATCGGCGCCACCTTTGCGCGCATCATGCTCGGGCTGGGTTGCCGGGTGATCGCCTACGATCC
>NZ_DFTP01000093.1:16681-28961 GCF_002381585.1 Marinimicrobium sp. UBA4209 | reverse complement strand
TATCCCGACGAGGCACTGCAGACCGCCGGCGTGGATTACGTGGCACTCGACGACCTCTGGCCGCAATCCGACATCATTTCCCTGCACTGCCCGTTGACCCCGGACAACCACCACCTGATCAACGCCGATGCCCTGCTAAAAATGAAACCGGGTGTGATGCTGATCAATACCGGTCGCGGCGGCCTGCTCGATACCAAAGCGGTGATTGCCGGACTGAAATCCCGACAGGTGGGTTACCTGGGGCTGGACGTGTATGAAGAGGAAAGCGATCTGTTTTTTGAAGATCACTCCAGCCAACTGTTGCAGGATGATGTGTTTGCCCGACTGCTGACATTCCCCAACGTCGTGATCACCGGACACCAGGCGTTCTTCACCCGCGAGGCACTGGCCGCCATTGCAGACACCACCCTGAAGAACCTCACCGGATTCGAACAGCAAGACCGGTCCCTGATGCACTTGATCGAGTCACCGTGAATGACCGCCATGGACACCCGCAACGCCACAACGCCTCCGCCCTCGTCGGACGGAGAGCCGGTGCACGCGCTCAGCGCCGAACAGACGCTGGAGCAGCTCGACAGCACCCCAAACGGATTGAGCACCGATGATGCCCGACAGCGACTGACACAGTGGGGGCCGAACGCCCTGCCCACCCAACCGCCGACACCGGGCTGGAAGCGCTGGCTACGGCAATTTCACAATCTCTTCATTTACGTTCTGCTGGTCAGCGGGTTGATCAGTCTGTTTCTCGGTCATTGGGTGGATGCCGGCGTTATTACCGGGGTGGTATTGATCAATGCCACCATCGGTTTTGTGCAGGAGGGCAAAGCCGAGCAGGCCCTGCGCGCCATTCTGTCCATGAGCCGAAGCCAGTGCCTGGTGCTGCGCGACGGGGCGACCCTCACCCTAGACAGCGAAGCACTGGTGCCGGGTGATGTGGTACTGCTGCAAGCCGGCGACAAAGTCCCCGCCGATATCCGTTTGCTGGAAAGTAAAAGCATCCGCTGTGATGAAGCGTTACTCACCGGTGAATCCCAGGCCGTTGATAAAGTCACCGCACCGGTAAACGCCGAAGCGCCCCTGGCGGAACGGCTCAATATGGCCTATATGGGCACTCTGATCACCTACGGCAGCGGACGCGGTGTGGTCACTCAGACCGGCTCACACACCGAGATTGGCACCATCAACCGGATGGTTCAGGGCGTGACCTTGAGTTCGACGCCGCTGCAGCGCCAACTGCAACGCTTCGCCGGGCAATTGACCCTGGCCATTCTGTTGATCACCGGCGCCACCGTTGTTCTGGGTGCGCTGCTGCATAACCAGAGCCTGGCCACGTTGTTTCAGGGCGCGATCGGTATTGCCGTTGCGGCGATTCCCGAAGGCCTTCCCGCCGTGGTCACCATCACCCTCGCGCTCGGGGTGGAGCGCATGGCCCGCAAACGCTCACTGATGCGGCGCCTGCCCGCGGTGGAAGTGCTCGGTTCGGTGGACGTGATCTGTTCGGATAAAACCGGCACTCTCACCGCCAATGCCATGACCGCGCGTGCGCTGGTCACCAGCACCCACCGGTACACGGTGAGCGGTGAGGGCTACACGCCGGAAGGCGATATCAAGGCGGAATCTCACTCCTCGGGCGACAGCCCCGGCACTGACTCCGTCGCCACCGCCTCCCGCATCGCCCTGTTGTGCAACGATGCCAACCTGACCGAGGAGCAGGGCGAGTGGCAGTTGCACGGCGACCCCACCGAGGGTGCTCTGCTGGTATTGGCAATGAAACACGGGTTGGAGGCCAATCAGTGTCGACGCAAATGGCCGCGCATTGACAGTCTCCCGTTCGAAACCGAAAAACGCTATATGGCCGTGTTGCATGACCACCCCGACGGCGACCGGGAAATGGCGATCAAGGGCGCGCCCGATCGGCTGTTGGAGCTGTGCCGCGAGCAGCTCGGTCCGAATGGCCCGGAACCACTGGACCGGAATTACTGGCACCGCCAGATGGAGCAGCTCGCCTCGAAAGGGATGCGGGTCATGGCTCTGGCTCGCAAACCGATGGACAGCGAACAGACCGAGCTGCATCACCACCATATGGAAAGCGGTCTGGTCATGGTGGCGCTGGTCGGCATCAGCGATCCGCCCCGCCCCGAAGCTGTCGAGGCAATCGCCCAGTGTCACGCAGCCGGTATTCGGGTTCTGATGATTACCGGCGACAATCCGGTAACCGCCGCCGCCATCGGCCGCGAGCTGGGCCTGAACAGCGAGAGGGTGGTCAGCGGTGCGGAGCTCGACCGGATGAATGACGCCGAGCGCATCGCTGTGGTCGATCAGGTCGATCTGTTCGCCCGCACCAGTCCGGCCAACAAACTGCAACTGGTGGAATCACTGCAAGCCCGGGGGCATACCGTGGCCATGACCGGCGACGGCGTCAACGACGCCCCCGCCCTGCGTTCGTCGGACATTGGCATCGCCATGGGCCAGAAAGGCACCGATGCCGCCAAGGAGGCCGCCGACTTCGTACTGACCGATGACAACTTTGCCACCATTACGCATGCCGTAGCAGAAGGGCGCACTGTGTACGACAATATTGTGAAGGCCATTGCGTTCATCCTGCCCACCAATCTGGCCCAGGCCGTCGTCATCGTGCTGGCCATTTTGTTCGGTTGGCTTCTGCCGATCACACCGGTACAGATTCTGTGGGTCAACATGGTCACCGCAGTCACTCTCGCTCTGGCCATGGCGTTTGAGCAGAGCGAAGCCGACATCATGCAGCGTCCGCCCCGCCCCCGCCATCAGGGCTTGATCACCGGCACGCTGCTCTACCGGATTCTGTTGGTCGGCGGTCTCGGTGCACTCACGGTGTTCACCCTGTTTGAGTGGCAGATGTCGGCATCGGGTGACTCGGCTCTGGCGCGCTCCGTTGCGGTCAATGCGCTGGTGCTGTTTGAAATATTTTATTTACTGAGTGCGCGTACCCTGAACGACTCCCTGTGGCACCGGCGCTATTGGCAGGGGTTACGCCCGGCACTGGTGGCCATTGCCGTGGTACTTTTGTTTCAGGGGGTGTTTACCTATTGGCCGATCAGTCAGCGCATTTTTGATGTCGGCGCCTTGAGTGTGAGTCATTGGCTGGTACTGGTGCTGTCGACCAGTCCGATTCTATTGATCGTCGAGTTGGAAAAGTTTCTGACCCGACACCTGCGCGGACACTGACATGGCCCTATCCTCTCGCCCGTTACCGGAAGCCCTCGCCATTCTTCGGGAGCTGTCCATGGACCTGTATTGGAGCTGGAATCACGATGGCGACCAGCTCTGGCAACAACTGAACCCGGAGGTGTGGGAACACACCCAAAACCCGGTGGAGGTATTGCAACTGACCAGCGACGAACAACTTCAGAAAATCGCCCGGGACAAAAACTTCCTCGCCGCGCTGAACACTCTGACCCGGGCGAGGGATGCCTACCTCACCGACACCAGCTGGTATCAACAGCACTACGCCAACTCGGCGCTCAAAGGCATTGCCTATCTCAGTATGGAGTACGGCCTCTGCGATGCCCTTCCGCTGTATGCCGGGGGGCTGGGCATGCTCGCCGGGGACTACCTGAAAACCGCCAGCGATCTGGGTGTACCGGTGGTCGCCGTGGGGCTGCTGTATCAGCAGGGCTATTTCCACCAGAGCCTGGATGACACCGGCTGGCAGCGGGAAACCTATCTGTACAACGACCCGGGCAGCCTGCCCCTGCGCCGGGCTCAGGCGAAAGACGGCAGCTGGCTGCATATTGATACCGAATTTTTGTGTCGGCGGGTGCGTTTTCGGGTCTGGCAGGTCACGGTCGGGCGCATCACCCTGTATCTGCTCGACAGCAATGATCCGCGCAACCAGGCGGGCGACCGGGGCATCACCAGTCAACTCTACGGCGGCAACCGTGAGCTGCGTCTGGTGCAGGAAATTGCTCTGGGCATTTGCGGCTGGCGCTTGCTGGACACCCTCGGTTGTGGAGACTACGTCTGTCACCTGAACGAGGGACATGCGGCATTCGCCACACTGGAGCGCATGCGCACCTATTGCGAGCGACACAAAGTCTCCTTTGATGAAGCACTCTGGGCCACCCGTGCGGGAAATATTTTCACCACTCACACGCCAGTGGCAGCCGGTTTCGATCGCTATCCCATCGAAGTCTTGCGTCGCTATATTGACGAATTCTCCCAACAACTCGGCGTCCCGGCGGAACGGTTATTGGCACTGGGCAAAGCCAATCCAGAGGACTCGACAGAGTGGTTCAATATGGCCTGGCTGGCCATGCGCACCTGCGCTTTTGCCAACGGCGTCAGCGCCTTGCATGGCGCCGTCAGCCGAACCATTTTTCAGCCCCTTTTCCCCCGCTGGCCAGAGCGCGAAGTGCCCATTGGCCACGTCACCAATGGCGTCCATGTGCCCACCTGGGATTCATCCCGGGCCGATAACGAGTGGCGTCAACTGTTCGGTCCGGACCGCTGGCGTCAGGACCTGGAGCGCATGCCCACCGACACCATTGAGCAACTGGACAATCACCGCCTCTGGCAGATGAAGGGTCAGGGCCGGGCACAACTGGTGGACTACGTACGCCGACGTCTGGGCCATCAGTGGCGCCGCGAAAGCGACCCCGGTCAGTGTGCGGTATTCAGCGAACAACCGCTGGACCCGAATGTCCTTACCCTGGGCTTCGCCCGACGGTTTGCCGAGTACAAACGACCCAACCTGTTGCTGCACAACCCGGATCGACTCGCCGCCCTGCTCAACCACCCTCAGCACCCGGTACAACTGATTGTGGCCGGCAAGGCCCATCCCGCGGACCAGTGGGGAAAGAATGCGTTACAGGCCTGGTACCGGTTTGCCCGCCGCGCCGACGTCAAAGACCGGGTGGTTTTTCTGGAGGACTACGATATCGAGCTGGCACAACATCTGGTGCAGGGCGTCGATGTCTGGCTGAACACACCGCGCCGCCCCTGGGAGGCCTGCGGCACCAGCGGCATGAAAGTGCTGGTCAACGGTGGCCTGAACCTGTCCNNCGACGGCTGGTGGGCCGAGGCCTGGCACGCGGAAGTGGGTTGGGCCCTGGGAGACGGTGACGTCCACGGCGAGGAGCAGGACGATGACGATGCCACGGCGCTGTATGAACTCCTGGAGCAGGATATCGCGCCCTGTTTTTATCATCGAGACGACGCCGATATACCCACCGACTGGTTGGAACGAGTACGGCACAGCATGGCCCAACTGACCGCGTCTTTCAGTTGCAACCGGATGCTTCAGGAATACATTGAAGGCTACTATCTCCCGGCCGCCCAATTACTGGCGAACCGCACAAAGGAAAAAGGCGCCCTTGCGGCCGAACTGTTTCAATGGCATTCAGGCCTGTCCCAACATTGGCACGAAATCCACTTGGGTGAGCTGCAGTTCGATGAGCGGGATGGGCATCGTCGGGTCGGGCTGAATGTACAACTCGGCGGATTGAACCCAGAGCATCTGACCGTAGAGTTGATCGCCGACCCCACCGACGCGGAGAGCGCCATCACCCTGGCACTGACACCGGCGAGTACCTTGCAGAGCGCCACTCACAGTTACCGGTATGAAGGGCAGCTGGACAGCGCGCGCCCGGATGGCGACTTCACCGCCCGAGTGGTTCCCAGACATCCGGCGGCGATGATTCCGGCGGAGCACCAGAAAATCATCTGGCAATCGCGGTAGCGTTGAACCCTCAGCGAGCCTCTACGCGCCGGCCCGGTTCGATATCCTGGCCGGGATGGAGGATCACCCGCTCGCCCGGCTCGAGTCCGTCCTGGATTTCGGTCAACAATCCACTGCGCCGTCCCGGCGTCACGGTTCGGCGCACGGCCTCGCCGTCCTCAATCACATACACCGCCCAGCGTTTCTCTTCCCGGAACAGGGCGCTGGCCGGCACCTGCAAGACATCGTCACCTTCCCAGAGAATAAAACGCGCCTCCACCCGGTAACCGTCACCCAGGTCTTTCCAGCGTTCGCGCTGCGCATCAAAATCGACAATGACCCAGACGCGCTGCTCTTCCACTCCCAGCGCGGAAATGTGCGTAAAGCCCGCCGGTTCGATCCGGCGCACCCGTCCCGGCAACACCTCGTCGCCGCCCCAGCGCTCCAATTCCACACGCATTCCCGGGCTCAGACGCACGGCGTCCGGTGAGAGCAGATCCACTTCCACTTGCAGGCTGCTCAAATCACCCAGGGTCAGTATCGGTTCACCCGGTTGAACCCGCCCGGCACTCTGTCGCTCGCGGGTGAGCACGACACCCTCCGTAGGTGCGGTGACCTTGAGCGGCTCCGAACGGACTTCGCCACCCGCAATGGTCAACGCCGCCTCGGCGTTTTCCCGCTCGTGCCGCGCCACATCCACCTGAAACTGTGCCGTGCGCAAACGCGCACTGGCACTGCGTGCTTCCGCCAGCGCCCGGTCCAATGCTTCCCGGGACAGATGGCCCTGATCCACCAGCCGCTGTACCCGCACCAGCTCCCGGTCCGCCAGTTCGGCCTGGGCGCGCTGGACTTCAACGGCGGATTCCGCGGCGGCCAAAGCCGACTCGGCCCGCGCCAGAGCCGCCCGGGCCTGGGCGCCGGTGCGGGCATCCAGCGCGTCAGCCGGTGCCGGATTCAGAGTAAACAGGGTATCGCCCTGAGCCACTTCATCGCCGGGCTCAAGCAGTACTCGATTGAGGTAACCCGCCACCGGCGCCGAGACCTCGAAGCGATCCGGCAGGCGGGTGCGCCCCTCCTCCTCGACAGTAATTCGGAAGGGACCACGAATCACCTGCGCCGAGTCCACCAGCGCGGGCGGATCGCGAAAGCTGATGATCATTACCACAATCACCAGCAAGGTGATGGCGGCAAAAATCAGGGTACGACGGTTCGGGCGTTTCATAGCCATAGGTCCTTGGACTGTCTTGAGCCAGGAGGTTCGCTCCGGCGCCAGAAGGTTTACTTACTCCGCCGACTTCAGGGCCGACACCATATCCAGTTTGACCAGTGCCCGCCCCATCATCAAGGCGGACAACAGGGTCGCGACCAGCACCACCAGGGCGGCGCTGGCATAGGTGTCCGCGGTCAGCACCAGCGGCACCCGGTAAAGATCGGTCTGCATGCCCAGGGTGAGCAGCTGACACAGACCGGCCCCCAGCAGGAAGCCGAGCGGCATGGCCAGCACGGTCAGCAACAACAGCTCACCCAACAAAATAAAAGCAATTTCCGCCCGGGTAAAACCCAATACCCGCAAGGTCGCCAACTCCCGGGCGCGCTCGGCAAAGGCGATGCGTGCGTTGTTGTACACCACGGCAAAGGCGATCGATCCGGCCATAAACACACTGAAAAAGGTGAACACCAGCATACTGTCCGCCATCATATCGTCGAACGCGCGGATGGTGGTGTCCCGCTGGTTCACTCCCGCCACCCGGGGCATGGCCTCCAGGCGGCGATTGACCTCGTCCACCAGCTCCGGGTCCACCGCCAGAAAAGCGCCGCTCACCGTATCGCCCTCACCCAGCAGTCGGGCCAGGGTGTCCTGCCGCAGATAGGCGCCCACGCCGATAAATTCGGTGACCAAACCGGCCACGGGAATGGCAAGCTCCGGCTGCCGCCCTTCCTGCACCTTGACCTGCAGGGTGTCCCCCACTCCAATACCGAGCATGGTCGCCAGATGGTCGGTGAGCAACACCCCTTCGTAGGGAATGGCGATGGGCTGCAATTGATCATCGAGCACCTGCACCAGATGCCGGGGCTCGGAAAAACCCTGGACCCCACCCCGATAAGAACGATGTCCGTAGTGCAGAATCGCCGAGGCGCTGCGAAAACCCTCGACGTAACGAACACCGGGGAGCGCAGCCAGCTCGTGTAGAGCACCGCGCTGGGTGGGTTCAATAAAACTGACGGTCATATCCTGTTGCTGGGCAAGGCGAAACTGCACATCCATCATGTAATCGATGGAGCCCTTCTGAAACCCGGTCAGCATCATCATGCCCACCGCCAGGCTGATACCCAGAATCGACAGCCCCGCCTTGATCGGTTGTCGTTCCAGGTTGCGCAGGATGATTCGGGTCGGCTGACTTAGGCCTCGAATGCCCAACCGCTCGATCAGGGTGCGACGAAAATGGGTGGGCGGTTCCGGGCGCATGGCTTCCGCCGGAGGTAATCGAAACGCCCGGTACACCGCAGTCAAGGTACCCAGTGCCGTCGCGCCGCCGGCGATAACAATAGCGGTCAGCGCCACCGAGGCCCGCAGCCGGAACTCCAGCCAAGGGAAGCGGAAAAAGTCCTGATACAGACCGGCCAGGGCACTGGCCAGCCAGGTGCCCAACAATACCCCGAGAATTGAACCGATCAGAACAATCACCAGCACCAACATAAGGTAGTGTCCGGCCACGGTCAGGCTGTCGTAGCCGAAGGCTTTCAGCACCGCGATCTGCTCGCGCTGGGTGCGGATCAATCGGGCCGCCACCACGTTCAACAAAAACGCGGACACGCCAATAAAAATCAACGGCAGAAACACCGCCATGGCGGCAATCTGTTCCAGCTCCTGTTCAATAAAACGGTGTGACAGTTGATCGTCGCGACCATAGGCGCCGAGCCCGCCCCAGGGCTCAAGCAAACCATCCAGATGGTCGATGGTGGTCTGCGGGTTGGCCCCCGCGTATAGCGTCAGCGTAACGTTGTTGAAGGCCCCTTCCATATCAAAGGCGGATTCCAGGGCATCGCGATTCATCCAGAGAATGGCGTAGCGGGAAAAATCCGGAAACAGATCCCCCGGGCGAATCTGATAGATGTACTCCGGCGAGAGGGCAATGCCGCTGATCCACAGCGTCTGGTAGCGACCATTGATCACCACCGACAGGCGATCACCGGGCTGCAATTCATGCGCCTCGGCGAAGGCTTCGCTTAACAACACCTGATCGTTGCGGCTCGCTTCGGGCAACTGGCCGGTGCGCAGATGCAACTGATTGAGCTGGGGCTGGCGCCCGTCGGGAATGGATTGGGCGAGGCCGGTAACGGGCTGATCGAACCCGGGCACCTGCAGTTTCACCGGCGCCTGCACGCGGGTTTCCAGGGTGGCCACGCCGGGCACGGCGCGCAGACGATCGGCCAGGGATTCAGGCGCGCGCTTGAGATTGGCAAACACCTCGGAAAAGCGCTGGCTCTGATACACACTCTGCTGGCTGAGGCGAAGTGCATCCAGAGCGGTAAAGGACATCACGAACATGGCCACGCCGGTGGCAATCACCACCGCAATGGCAAGGCCCTGCCCTTTCAGGGTCCAGAGGTTGCGCAGCAGTTTGGTATTGAGAGCGCGCATGGCGGGTTACCAGTGCAACTGATCGGGATCAACGGGGTGCGGGTTTTCCGTGACTTCGCTCACCCGCCCGTCGCTCAGGCGAATCATCCGCTCGGCCATATCCGCAATCACTGCATTGTGGGTAATCACCGCGGTGGTGGTACCCAACTCCCGGTTGATCCGGCGCAGCACTTCCAGCACCTTGATACCGGTTTTTGAATCCAGTGCACCGGTGGGTTCATCGCACAACAACACTTCGGGATTTTTGGCGATGGCCCGGGCAATGGCCACCCGTTGCTGTTCACCACCGGACAGTTGAGCCGGGAAATGATCCAAGCGCTCTTCAAGTCCCACCAGCGCCAGGGCATCGGCCGGGTCCATGGGATGGCGGGCAATGTCGGTAACGATGGCGACATTCTCCCGCGCGGTCAGGCTGGGAATCAGATTGTAGAATTGAAAAACAAACCCGACATGGTGACGACGAAAGTCCGTCAGCACCCGCTCAGTCGCATGACTCAGGTCGGTATCCCGGTACCACACTTCCCCTTCGGTACCGCTGTCCAGCCCGCCGAGAATATTGAGCAAGGTGGACTTGCCACTGCCCGAGGCCCCGAGCAACACCACAAACTCCCCGGCGTACAGCTCCATATCCACGCCGCGCAGCGCGTGAATTTCCACCTCGCCCATGCGAAACACCCGGGTGAGGCCCCGGGTGCGGAAAACGCAAATGGGTGAATGGGTTGATGGCATCGGTGGCTAGGGCTCCACATCCCGAACCAGACGGACAAAGCCGAGGTCGCCGGCCTTATCCATCCGTATGGGTTGCTCGGAGTATAACCCACTTGCTCCGAAGTTGACCCCAAGCGCGTCCTCACTCTCGTAACCGCTGAACAGGAGTAGGCCCGACTGACTGGCACTCCAGTACCGGACCTCCCCCCAGCGCCGCAACGCTCCCTGCAGGCTCCTGCCCGGCGTGGCGGGAAACACTTCTGGATTGATCGCGGGTTCGGAACCGCAACTCTCATAAAGGCTTAACAGTTCGATGATGTTGGGCAGGCGCCAACCGTCGTGGTCATGAATCTGATTCAATGCCTGCTGCCAGGTAAACACCTCCGCCGAATCGCTGCACTGGCTACCATCCCAATGTTGGCCCACGGAACAGCGCTGCCACTGCAGATTCGTGGTGGTGTGGTGGACAACCGTCCCGCCCTCGATAATATCAAACGCGCTGGTTGGGGTGGTCGGGTTCATTGCCGTGTGGCGACAGTGATCGCGATCCAGTACATCCAGAGGCTCCGGACCGCGATGACCACTGACGGCATGCGCCCGCAAAGTTTCATCCGCCCGCAAAGGATACATTGTCTTATCACCCCCGTGATGAACGGCCGACAAGCCCCAGACATGTTCATCGGAATTCGCCACTGTATTAGCGGTCCACCAACCTGCGGGCTCTACATGCTCTACCTCTCTGTATTTAAATGTCTCGAGATCATCACCCGGCAAAGGATCAAAACTGGTGACGGAAAACCAGTCGCCCCAATCGGGAAGACGCCAGTCGTCCCGCCCACACAGAGTTTTCTCGTTCAACGCTTCCAGAAAGGCATGAGTATCACATGCCGAGCCTTCACAGTGCCCCCCATCGGGCACTCCGACAACGCCCCCGTTCACCGTATCGTCCGGACTGTACCAGCTGTAGAGGTTGTTGGCCCCGTGCAGCCCGGTCTCGGTTTTGACCTCCCACAGAAGGCCGGTCACGTTATCGCGTGTACAGAACCATTCTGTGGCATCATCCGGCAGCTCGTTGCCCTCGCTATCGATTTTCGTGAAATCGTACTTTTGCGGTTCATCATCGGCTTCTTCCTGATTATCCGTGTCGTTCAGGCGATCTCGCCCCACCTCGCCATCCTGAAGCGGAAATCCGGCCACGGGACACTCGTAGTCAAAGAGTTCATTGTCACCACAGGTTTCAATACCCGTATCGTTGAGATAACTGGTGGAAAAACCGGGAGGCGCAACGGGATCATCCGGGAAATTGTCCTCAGCGGGTAAATTGGCCGGGAAGTACAACGGATCAAGCGTGATTTCATGGAGGGCGCCGCTATCCAACTCCACGGTGACGGTAAACCGATGCACCAGTTCTTCGGTGGGCAGTTCGAGAAGCACGATGTTCCACAATCCGCTGAGCCCAGAGTTGATCGCTCTACCGTCCGGACCGATGTTGGGTGGATCAATCAGAAGATCATTGAGCACCGTACCCGCCGGATAATCTGCGTTGAAATCGCTATCGCTGGTCAACTCCAGCCGCACGGCTCGCTCGCCAAGCTCCGGAGGTTCACAAGAGGTGGCACGGGCGCGCTGAAACAGCGAGAACTCTGGCCAGAACCCTCTGGCACGAGATGCCTGGGAGTCGTCCGGCTCATTGAATTCGACACCGATGTAAATACTTATCAAGTGGCGCTCCGGTGCATCATCGGTGGCCGGAAGTACATTCTGCTGAATGTACGTCATCTCAAGGCCGGTGATGACCGCATCGCTCAAATCTGGCTGGCCACTGCAGTCAATGGGCGGGATTTCCGGCTCGTTATCCTCTTTTTCCTGGTTGAAGTCGTCAACGGCGTTTTGAACATTATTCTCTGAGCCGCCACAAGCCGCCAAAAGCAACACAGCGGTCAATACAAAAGGTAGGTTGATTCTCACGGGTTTTCTCTCCTCATCCATTGGATTTATTGTTCCTCCATGATAGCGCAATCAGGCAGGCACCGCCCGCCGGGTGACACTAGGTTACGCTTTTATAACAACTTTTTACCTTTAGCCAAACAACCACGCGAGCACGATGATCACCAGGGCAATCAGGCCGGCAATGCCTCCGAGCTTCATAAAGGCGACATTGCGCCGGCGCACGGCATCGAGCCGGGCGGTGGTTGAGGCAATGGTGGGCTCTTCGATGTTGGTGTTGGCGGGGT